>JAWVYO010000021.1:0-30252 GCA_033722675.1 Acidimicrobiia bacterium
CGCCCTCCTCCGGTGCGAGGCGGCGAAGGAAGACGGTCGGCGCCTGTCCGTCGGGCTGGTCGCCAACGCCGCCGACGTGTTCCCCGAGATCCTCCGGCGGGGCGTCGAGGTCGACATCGTCACCGACCAGACCTCGGCCCACGATCCCCTGCACGGCTACGTGCCCTCGGGGTACGACCTCACCGAAGCGGCGGCCCTGCGCGAGAAGGACCGCGACCGCTACGTGGCCGAGGCGCGGGCGTCGATGGCGCGCCACTGCGAGGCGATGGTCGGCTTCCAGGAGGCGGGTGCGGAGGTCTTCGACTACGGGAACAACCTTCGTGGCGAGGCGAAGGCGGGCGGATACGCCGACGCCTTCGCCTACCCGGGCTTCGTGCCCGCCTATCTCCGCCCGCTCTTCTGCGAGGGGAAGGGGCCCTTCCGATGGGTGGCGCTGTCGGGGGACCCCGCCGACATCGCCGCCACCGACCGGGCCATCGCCGACCTGTTCCCCGAGGACCGCGCCCTCCACCGCTGGCTCGAGATGGCCGAGGAGCGCGTGGCCTTCCAGGGCCTCCCGTCACGGATCTGCTGGCTCGGCTACGGCGAGCGGGACCGGGCCGGCCTGGCCTTCAACGAGCTGGTGCGTTCCGGCGAGGTGGCGGCGCCCATCGTCATCGGGCGTGACCACCTCGACAGCGGGTCCGTGGCGTCGCCCTATCGCGAGACCGAGGCCATGGCCGACGGGTCCGACGCGATCGCCGACTGGCCGATCCTCAACGCGCTGTTGAACACCGCCTCGGGGGCCGCCTGGGTGGCCGTCCACCACGGCGGCGGCGTCGGCATGGGGAAGTCGATCCACGCCGGCGCACAGGTGGTCGCGGACGGCACCGACGACGGCGCGCGGCGCGTCCAGCGGGTGCTCACCAACGACCCCGGAACGGGCGTCATGCGGCACGCAGACGCCGGCTACGGCGAGGCGCTCGACGTGGCTCGCGCCCGCGGCGTCCGACTGCCGATGCACGAATCGTGACCGACCTCCTCGTCCGGTCGATCGGCCGGCTCGTGACGAACGCCTCGGGCCGGCCCGGCGACCTCGGGGTGGTCGAGGACGCCGCCGTGGCGATCCGGGGGGGAAGGGTCGCCTGGGTCGGTCCCGACGCGGGGATCCCCGACGACCAGCGGGACCTGCCCGGCTTCGACGTGGACGGCCGGGCCGTGCTGCCGGGCTTCGTCGACCCCCACACGCATCTCGTCTTCGGCGGCGACCGAGCCGGCGAGTTCGGGCGCAGGCTGCGGGGCGAGTCCTACGAGGAGATCCTCGCGTCCGGCGGCGGGATCCATGCCACGGTCGAGGCCACCCGCGCCGCCACCCCCGACGACCTCGTCGAGCAGGCGTCGGCCCGGGCGTGGCGAATGCTCGAGCACGGCACCACGACGGTCGAGATCAAGTCCGGTTACGGCCTCACCGCCGCCCACGAGACGCGGATGCTGGTCGCGGCCGTCGCCGTCGGTGAGCGGACGCCGGTCGACGTCGTCCCGACGTTCCTCGGCGCCCACGTGGTCGACCGCGGCGTGGAGCGGGAGGACTACGTCCGACGGGTCGTCGACGAGATGCTTCCGGCGGCTTCGATGCTCGCCATCTCCTGCGACGTCTTCTGCGACCGCGGGGCGTTCGGCGTCGACGAGACCCGCTCGATCCTACGTGCCGCCAGGGAGCTCGGGCTCGGGACGAAACTCCACGCCGAGCAGCTGTCCCATACCGGGGCGGCCCTGCTCGCCGCCGAGGTCGGGGCGCTCTCGGCCGACCACCTCGACCACGCGACCGCCGAGGACGCCCGGGCGCTGGCGGGGGCGGGGGTGGTCGCCGTGCTCCTCCCGGCGGTGTCGATGTCGATGCGCATCGCCGCTCCGCCCGCCCGGATGTTCTGGGACGCGGGCGCCGTCGTGGCCCTGGCGACGGACTGCAACCCGGGGACGGCCTACGTCGAGAGCATGCCGCTCGTCGTCGCACTCGCCTGTCTCGAGGCGGGGCTGACCCCCGAGGAGGCGGTGTGGGCGGCGACGGCCGGCGGCGCTGCCGCCCTGGGGCTGACCGACCGCGGTCGGGTCGTCGAGGGCGCCGTGGGGGACCTCGCCGTGCTCGATGCCGACGACCACGTGCACCTCGCCTACCGGCCCGGTGGGGTCCGTATGGCTGCCGTCGTCAAGGAGGGCGCCGTGGTCGTCCGCGACGGCCGGGCCACCCGGACCGCGGCGTCCGGTGGCGGCCTGCTCGGCTAGGCCGCGGCGCGGAGCTCGGCGAGCTCGGCGGCCGTGGGCGGACGGTTCGCGTCGAGCCACCGGCCGAGCGTCTCGCGGCAGGAGACCTCGCCGTCGGTCACCCGGATCAGCGCCATGCAGACGGCGGCGATCTCGAGATCGGTGAGCTCCCCATCGGCCCAGGCTCTGGTGATGAGGGGGGCGACCGGGGCGAGCCGGTCGTCGAGCGTCGGTGTGTCGGCCATGTGGTGTACCTCCTGTGCTCCGTACAACGGAGCGCGTGGTCCGATCCCGCCCCGACTGTCGGGCTGCCGACGATGGCTCGGGCGGGAAGGTCGCTGGCTACGGTGGATTCGATGCTGTTCGTGGGCACGGATGCCGGTCTCGTCGCGGTCGACGACGGCCCGATCTTCGAGGGGCGCCGGGTCGACTCCCTGGCCCCTGCCGCCGACGGGATATGGGCGGTGGTGGACGGGACCGACGTCGTCCGGATCCCCTCCGGCGACGCAGCGGCCGTCGCCACCCGCGCCGCGAGCGCCGAGATCGCCTCCGTCGTGGCCCTCGCCGGCGGCGCGCTCGCCGGCACCGAGGGCGCCCACCTGCTCGGCGTCCCGGGCGACGCCGGGATGTACACCGCTCCGCTGGAGGAGCACGAGCATGTGGCACCGGTGTGCGACACCTTCGACGCGGCTCCCGGGCGAGCGGACTGGTTCACCCCGTGGGGCGGCCCCCCGGCCACCCGGTCGCTGGCGGTCGACGCGGACGGAACCGTCTACGCCAACGTCCACGTGGGTGGTGTCCTGGCATATCGGCCCGGCGCGTCGGATTGGGAGCAGACGATGGACGTCGAAGCCGACGCCCACGAGGTGGCCGCACACCCGAGGCGCGCCGGCGTGGTCGCCGCCGCCACCGCCCGTGGGCTCGCCCTGAGCCCGGACGGGGCGCGCAGCTGGACGTTCCGGACCGACGGCCTCCACGCCACCTACTGCCGGGCCGTCGCGTTCGACGGTGACCTCCTCGTCGTCTCTGCGTCCGACGGTCCCCGCGGCGGCAGGTCGGCGGTGTACCGGATGGACCTCGCCGCGGGGGACCTCGAGCGGGTCACCGCCGGGCTCCCGGCGTGGTTCACCGCGAACGTCGACACCGGGTGCCTCGCCGTGGACGGGGACGTCGTGGTGATCGGTGACGCATCCGGCACCGTGTACCGCTCCGAAGACCGCGGTGAGCACTTCGACGTCGAGGCGTCGGGGTTCGGTGCCGTGCGCGCCGTCGCCGTCGCCTGAGGAGCGCCTCGTGCCCGAGATCACCCGCCACGACATCGAGATCGCCTCCGAGCGGATCGCTCCCCACGTGCGGCGCACCCCGGTCGTCGAGGTGGAGCCGGGCCTGGGCGGCATGCCGGGCTGTCGCCTCACGTTGAAGCTCGACTTCCTCCAACCCACGGGCTCCTTCAAGGTCCGGGGTGCGTTCAACCATCTCCTCGGCACCGCCGTCCCGGCCGACGGTGTGGTGGCGTCGTCGGGCGGGAACTTCGGTCTCGCGGTGGCCCATGCGGCGCGCGAGCTCGGGGTCCCGGCGACGGTCTTCGTCCCGTCGACCTCACCGGTGGCCAAGATCGATCGGCTGCGCGACCTGGGCGCCGCCGTCCGGGTCGTCGAGGGGTACTACGCCGATGCCCACGCGGCGTCGGTCGAGTGGCGGGCCTCGCGCGACGTGCTCGTGTGCCACCCGTACGACCAGCCCCGCGTGGTCGCCGGACAGGGCACCTGCGGGCGCGAGATCCTGGCCCAGGTCCCCGATGCCGACGCCGTCCTGGTCGCAGTCGGCGGCGGCGGTCTCATCGGCGGGATCGCGTCGTGGATCCGCGAGGACGCCCGCGTCGTCGGCGTGGAGACCGCCGGGACGCCGGCGCTCCACGCCGCGAGGCGGGCGGGCGGGCCGGTCGACGTGGACGTCGGCGGCGTGGCCGCGTCGTCGCTGGGTGCCCCGAGGATCGGTGCGCATGCGTGGAGCGCGAACCGGTGGATCGACGATGCGGTCCTCGTCGCCGACGAGGCCATCGACGAAGCCCGACGTTGGTTGTGGGAGGCGGCTCGCCTGGTGGCCGAGCCCGGTGCGCTCACCCCGCTCGCCGCCCTGCTGACCGGCGCATGGACGCCACCGCCGGACGCCCGGGTGGTGGCGCTCGTCTGCGGGGCCAACGTCGGCCCCTGAGACGCGAGCGAGCCGGGCCCCACGCGGGGCCCGGCCGTGTTCATCGGTGGGACGTCCTCAGACGGAGGTCCGGTCCATCGCCTGCACCTTCTGCCGCATGGCGGTCACCATGTCCTGCAGTCGGCCGATCGCCTTCCGCAGGTCCTTGATCTCGTCCTGCTGGCGCTCGATCTTGTCGTTCAGCTGTTGCACGCGGCGGCGAACCTTGCCGATCGGCTGCGTCTTGGGCGACACACGACCTCCTGTCGACTCGTCGAACACGGTTCATACCCGTCCGACGCGGCGCTAAACCTCGACATCCTCACATCACCGATCGCCGGGTCGACCCGGACACCCGGTGGCCGGTCCGGTCGATCGCTCCGGTCGCGCCCGGGCGACGGTCGGGGGCCGCCGGGCGTACGCTGGCGCGATGACCACCGACGTCGGACGTCCCAGCCTCCACGCGGTGGCCCACGAAGGTGCGCCCGCCGAGGCGTCGCTGCGGCCCGGCGAGCCGCTGGGGCGGGGCCTCCGTCGACTCGCGGTCACCCACCTCGACCACGCGATCCGATCGCTCGTCGCGCCGTCCGACCGTGACCTCGGGGTGCACGAGGCCCGCAAGTCGCTCAAGCGGGTGCGCGCGCTGCTCCGGCTCGTCCGGGACCGCGTGGGTCGCTGGACCTATCGGCAGGAGAACGTCGTCCTGCGCGATGCCGCCCGTGCCGTCGCGCCCGTGCGGGACGGTGCCGTGCTCGTGGTCACCCTCGATCGGCTCATCGACCGCTACGGCGGCGTGATCGCCCGTGGCGTCTGGGACGACGAGCGCGCGGAGCTCGAAGCCCGGCGCCGCGCCGCCGTCGACGCCGTGTTCGGCGACGAGCGGCGCATCGGCCACGTCGTCGGCTCGCTGCGTCTCGCCCGGAACCGACTGTCGGGCTGGCCCGTCGACGGTGATCCCGACGCCCCGTTGACGGTGCCGGACGACATGTCGGTGATCGCACCGGGGATCGCCCGCGTCTACCGGCGTGGCCGCGAAGCGATGTTCTCGGCGGCGGAACGGCGAGAGGAAGCGCGGCTCCACCTCTGGCGCAAGCGCGTCAAGTACCTCCGACACCAGTACGAGGCGCTCGAACCGATCTGGCCGGCGATGCTCGGGGCGATGGCGTCGGAGGCCGGGCGCCTCGGCGACCTGCTCGGGGACGAGCACGACCTCGCGGTGCTCACCGGATTCGCCGGCGAGGAGCGCACCCCGGCGAGACGGCTGCTCGAAGCCGTGGCGACACGGGAGCGCCGGGATCTCCAGGATGCGGCGCTCGCCATCGGCACCCGCCTCTACGTCGAGCCCGCCGACGCCCACATCGAGCGCCTCGCCGCCTACTGGGCGTCGCGGCGGGACGCCCCGGCTTCCGGGGAGTGAGCGGTACGCTCGCCGCGATGCACCGCCTTCGCCTCGTCGCCGTCGTCCTCCTCCTCGCCCTCGCAGGGGCGGCGTGTGGGGACGACGGCAGCGACACGACCACGACCACCGAATCGGCCACCACCACCACGGCCGCTCCGGCCGGAGCGATCGAGGACGAGGTGGCCACCCTCGTGGCCGCCGCCGAGCGGGTGCGCGGCCTCGAGTTCCTCGATGAGCCCACACTCACCTTCCTGACGCCGGAGGAACTGGCCGAGCGGATCCGCACCGACCTGTCCGAGGACATCGACCCCGACGACATCGCCGACGAGGAGGCGCTCCTCGAACTGCTCGGCCTCATCGGCCCCGACCTCGACCTGCTCGAGGCGTACACGAGCCTCTACGCCGAGCAGGTCGCCGCCTTCTACGACCCCGATACCCGGGAGATGGTCGTGGGCAGTGCCGAGGAGGCGACGCCCCTGACCCGCTCGATCGTCGTGCACGAACTGATCCACGCCCTCGTGGATCAGCACTACGGATTCGGCGCCGAGCTGGATCGACTCGTCGACGAGGAGCGATTCCACGAGGCGACCGCGTTGCAGGCGCTCGTCGAGGGCGACGCCACCTACTTCCAGATCGTGTACCTCCAGTCGCTCCCGTCCGAGGATCAGCTGTCCGCGGCGCGGGAGTCGCTGCTGGCCGACACGTCGGTCCTCGACTCGCTGCCGCCCTTCATGGGGCGCGATCTCGCGTTCCCCTACGACAGCGGCTTCCGGTTCGTGGAGCGGGTCGTCGCCGATCTCGGGCTCGAAGGCGTCGACCAGGCCTATCGCCGCCCGCCGACGACCACCGAGCAGATCATCGACCCCGATCGCTGGTTCACCCTCGAGCCCGGCATCGACGTGGAGCTCGACGTCCCGCTGCCGGGATGGGACGTGGCGCTCGAGGGCACCCTCGGCCAGTGGAACCTCGGCAACTACCTGCTGGCGGAGGCCGGCGAAGGGGTGTCGACGATCGCCACCGACGGCTGGGGAGGGGACGCCTTCGAGGTCCTCCGGTCGGGCGACGGGACCACCCTCGTCTATCGCTACGTCGGTGACACCCCCCGGGACGCCGCCGAGGTGTTCGACGGGCTCGTGGCCTCCCTCGGAACCCTGCTCGGTGACCCGGCCCCGGCGACGACGGGGCCCGGCGAGGACGACGATCCCGCGCTCGTGCCGTCCACCGCCGTCTTCGACGGCCGGATCGACGCGACCGTGGAGCGCCTCGGAGCGGACCTCGTGCTCGTCGTCTCCACGGACGTCGACGTGGTGCAGCAGCTGGCCGAGGCGCTCTCGTTCGACTGAGCGACTTCAGGTCCGGTCGCGACGTGCCACAATGGGGTGCCGACCACACACAACGGGAGAGTGGGATGGACTTCAGCAAGCTATCGAACGGCGCGAAGATCGCCGGCGGCGCAGCCGTCGTGTTGATCATCAACATCTTCCTGCCCTGGTACTCGATTTCTCTTGGGCCGGTGGGCAGCGCGTCGATCAACGCCTTCGACGCCGGTTTCCTCGCCTGGGGCGGCACACTCGTGGCCGTCGCGGGCGCGGTGATCCTCGTCCTCAAGTCGATGGGCACCCAGGACGTCAAGGCCGGCAACTTCGCGGCCGAGCAGCTCGCCGTCATCCTCGGAGCGGTGGGAACGGTGCTGATCCTGCTGCGCCTCATCACCGAGACGAACTTCCTCAGCTTCGGCGTGTTCCTCGGCCTCGTGGCCGCGGCCGCCGTGACCTACGGATCGTTCATGGCGATGCGGGAGGCGGGCCTCGACCTGAGCGCCGACGACTTCACGGGCGGCGGCGGCGACTGATCGCCATCGACCCAGCGAACGAGGGAGGGCGGCCGATCGGCCGCCCTCGTTCGCGTGCGGGGGGATTCCCCACCGCCCGGCGCATCCCTAGCGTGTCGGGGCGCGCGAAGACGCCGACCTGCGGGGATCACGGAACGAACGAAGCGGTCCTAGCCGCGGCCGGCGTTGGGCTTGCGGCCGTGGTTGGCCTTCTTGCGTCGCGCTTGACGCTTGCGTCGCTTTGCCTTCGCCATGGTCCGGCAGCGTATCAGCCTCCACCACCCCCACAACCCGACCTGGTCGTCCGGGCCCGTCCTCGAGGTGACCGGCCCGCTCCAGCGGCTCCGCGGCACGAGGGCCGTTCCTGCGGGCCACGGGGTGCTGCTGCGCACGCGCTCGATCCACACGGTCGGCCTCACGAGACCCCTGCTCGTCGTGTCGCTCGGCGAGTCCCTGGTCGTGCGGTCGAGCGCGGTCGTGGACCCCGGCTGCGTGGTCGTGGACCTCGGAGCCCGGTGGGTCCTGGAGCTCCCGCCGACGCGGTCGCCCCCGGCCGCCGGGATGCGGTTGCGTAGGGTCGGCGGATGACGCAGGGAACCCTGGTGCTCTGTGGCGGTCCGATCGGCAACCTCGGCGACGCCGCCCCGCGGCTCGCCGAGGCGCTCGCGGGTGCGGACGTCGTGTACGCAGAGGACACCCGCCGCGCCCGGACGCTCTTCGATCGTCTCGGTGTCACGACACCGCTGCGGTCCTACTTCGTCGGCAACGAGGACCGCCGCGCCGAGGAGATCGGCCGGCGGCTGAGCGGTGGAGAGACGGTCGCCGTCCTGACGGACGCCGGGATGCCGGCGATCGCCGATCCCGGGCTGTCCGCCGTTCGCGCCGCCGTGAAGGCGGAGGCGACGGTGACCGTGGTGCCCGGGCCGAGCGCGGTGACGGCGGCGCTGGCCGTCGCCGGGATGCCGGCGGATCGGTTCGTGTTCGAGGGATTTCTCCCCAGGACCGGGAGCGACCGGAGCGCCCGGCTCGCCGCGATCGGCGCCGAGACGAGGACGGTGGTGCTGTTCTGCGCTCCGAAGCGCCTCGTCGGCGACCTGGAGGATTTGACGCGCGCCTGCGGGGACCGGGACGTGGTGGTGTGCCGGGAGCTGACGAAGCGGTTCGAGGAGACGTGGCGGGGCCGTCTCGTGACGGCCTCGCAGGCATGGGCGGAACGGGATGTGCGGGGCGAGGTGACCGTGGTGCTCGCCGGTGGAGCGGAGCCCGAACCGTCGCTCGACGCCGCCCTCGCGGAGGTGCGGACCCGGGTGGCGGGGGGCGAGCCGCTCAGTGCCGCCGTGCGGGCGGTGGCGGAGGCGAGCGGCGTCCGCCGCAACGCCCTCTACGAGGCGGCGTTAGCCGAGATCTGAGCGGCAGGAGGCGCAGATGCCCTTGCCCTTGAAGGCGGCCACCTCGGTGGTGGAGCCGCAGAAGGTGCAGGTGTCCTCGAGCTTGCGGAGGACGATGTCGTCGCCGGAGACGGAGATGGCGAGTTCGTCGCCCTCGCGGATGTTGAAGAGGCGTCGGGTCTCGGCGGGCACCACGATGCGCCCCAGGTCGTCGATCTTTCGGACGATGCCGGTGTTCATGGCTGAGGGTGCCCTCCTCGGGCGGTCTCGGTCGATGTCTCCACCACACGATATCCAGCTGCGGCGACTCCGAAACATCCCGGTTCCGCCGCCCCGCGGGCACCGCCCGCCCGGCGCCGGTACGCTCTCGGCCCCGCTGCCGGAGGGTCTCCGCCATCGACGACGCCGTCATCCGTTCGCTCCCCAAGGTGGAACTCCACGTCCACCTCGAGGGCACGATCACGGCGGCCACCGCGCTCGAGCTCGCACGACGCCACGCCGTCGACGGTTCGGCGATCGCCGGCCTCGTCGACGGCGGCTACCCGGGGCGATTCAGGGACTTCGCCCACTTCGTCGAGCTCTACGTGGCGGTCAGCTCGCTGATCCGGACGCCGGCCGACCTCGAGGCGGTGGCTGCCGGGTTCGTCCGCCAACAGGCGGACCAGGGGATCCTCCACACGGAGGCGACGTTCACGGCGACCACCCACGTCGCCAACGGCATGGACCCCCACCGGATGTGGCGAGCGCTCCGGGACGGGTTCGCGACGGAGCCCCGCACCTCGGTCGGCCTCATCGTGGACGCCGTTCGCGACCTCGGCGCCGAGAACGCCCGCCGGACGATCGAGCTCGTCGCCGACGCCGACGCCCCGATCGTCGCCCTCGGCCTGGCGGGCATCGAGACGGCCCGGCCGATCGAGGAGTTCTCGATGCTTCGAGAGGCGGCCGACGACCTGGGCATCGGCCTCGTCGTCCACGCCGGCGAGACCGGTCCGCCCTCAGAGGTGGCCGGGGCCCTCGACCTCGGCGTCGATCGCGTCGCGCACGGGATCTCGGCGGTCCGTGATCCGGCCGTGCTGGCCAGGATCGTGGACGAGGGGGTGCCGATCGACGTGTGTCCGACCTCCAACGTGGTGCTCGGCGTCGTGGCGGACTATGACGACCACCCCCTCGCGGAGCTGTGGGCGTCGGGTGCCCGGCTCACCATCGGATCCGACGACCCACCGTTCTTCGGGACGACGCTGGTCGCCGAGTTGCAGCACGCGGTGCGGATGGCGGGTCTCGGACCCGGAGGGCTCGAGCGGCTCCAGCGCACCGCCGTCGACGCGTCGTTCCTCGGGTCGGCGGAGCGACGGGCCATCCACGGGCGGATCGATGCATGGGCGGCCACCCACGCCCCCTGAGCCGGCCCCCCGGCGAGCGCTACGCTGACCGGCCGAGCGATGAAGTACCTCTCGACCCCGATCTACTACCCGAACGACCGGCCGCACATCGGGACGGCGTACACGACGCTCGTCGCCGACGCGGTCGCCCGGTACTGGCGCCTCGTGGGCGAGGACGTCTACAGCGTGACCGGCGTGGACGAGCACGGCTTGAAGATCCAACGCGAGGCCGAGGCGCGGGACCGGTCTCCCCAGGAATGGGTCGACGAGATCGTCGAGTACTTCCACGAGACGTGGGAGCTCCTCGACATGGAGTTCGACGACTTCATCCGCACCACCGAGGAGCGCCATCACGCCACCGTCCGCGAGTTGCTGCAGCGGATGCACGACAACGGCGACACCTACACGGCCCGGTACGAGGGCCCCTACTGCGTCCGCTGCGAGGCGTACTACACCACCGACGAGCTCGTCGACGGCTGCTGTCCGATCCACGGGACGGAGGTGGAGATCCACGCCGAGGACAACTGGTTCTTCCGCCTGTCCGCGTACGGCGACCGACTCCTCGCCCACATCGAGGAGCATCCGGACTTCATCACCCCCGACACCCGCCGCAACGAGGTGATCGGGTTCATCCGTCAGGGTCTCGAGGACATCTCGATGAGCCGGTCGTCGCTCACCTGGGGTGTCCCCTTGCCGTGGGACGAGAGCCAGGTCGCCTACGTGTGGTTCGACGCGCTCATCAACTACGTGTCGGCGGCGGGCTTCTCCGACGACCCGGAACGGTTCGAACGCCAGTGGCCGGCTTGGGCGCACCTCGTCGGCAAGGACATCCTCCGCTTCCACGCCGTGTACTGGCCGGCGATGCTCATGTCGGCGGGCCTCCCGCTCCCTCGTCAGGTGGCCGTGCACGGGTTCCTGCTCGTGAGCGGCGAGAAGATGTCGAAGTCGAACGCGACACAGATCCTGCCGGCCGAGCTGGTGGAGACGTTCGGGGCGGACGGGTACCGCTACTTCTTTCTCCGTGACGTCTCGTTCGGTCCGGACAGCAACTTCTCCTGGGAGGGCATGGTCGAGCGCTACAACGCCGACCTCGCGAACGACTTCGGGAACCTGGCGAACCGGGTCCTGAACCTGGCCGAGAGGTACCGGGAGGGTCTCGTGCCGCCCAGGGCGGCGTCCGGTGAGGCCGAGACCCCGCTTCGGGACGCGGCCGCCGAAGCGGTTGCCGCCATGGAGGGGTTCGGCGAGTTCCGCACGCGGACGGCCCTCGAAGCCGTGTGGCGGCTCTTCGGGGCCGGGAACGCCTATCTGGAGGCGACGGAACCCTGGAAGCTGGCGAAGGACCCTGCCGCCGCCGAGCGCCTCGACGAGGTGCTCACCGCCGCGCTCGAGTGCCTCCGGGTCGGGGCGATCCTCGTCTGGCCGGCCATGCCGGGCGCCGCCGAGCGCCTCTGGGCGAAGCTGGGTCTCGCCGGCTCGCCCGGCGACGGCCCGCTCGCCGCGACCGCCGCCTTCGGCGTGTTCCCCGAGACCCGCGTGACGAAGGGCGATCCACTCTTCCCCCGGATCGAGGCGTGAGCGGCTGGGTCGACTCGCACTGCCACCTCCACATGGCGGCCGAGGATCCGGCGATCGTGCTTCGACGGGCCGTCGAGGCCGGAGTGGACTGGATCGTCTGTCCCGGCACCGACACATCGTCGTCACTCGCAGCGCGAGACCTGGCGGCCGCCCATCCCGATCGGATCGTGTGGTCGGCGGGTCTCCATCCCCACGAGGCCGAGCGCTGGCCGGCCGAGCGCGACGCCATCGCCGAGCTCGCCGCCGGCGCCTCGGCCGTGGGCGAGTGCGGCCTGGACTTCTACCGGAACCTGGCGTCGCGGGAGGCGCAGCTCTCGGCGTTCCGGGACCAGCTCGCCCTCGCCGCCGACCTCGACAAGCCGGTCATCGTGCACTGCCGCGACGCCTTCGCCGAGGTGCACGAGGAGATCGAGCGGGCAGGTGTCGCCGAGCGGACCGTCCTGCACTGTTGGAGTGGCGGGCCCCGGTGGGCGCGGCGGTTCCGCGATCTCGGCGTGACGTTCAGCCTGGCCGGCCCCATCACCTTCGAGACGGGTGACACCGTGCGTCGCGGGGCGGCCGAGGCGCCGCCCGACCGCACGATGGTCGAAACGGACACGCCCTACCTGACGCCGCCCCCGAATCGCCGGGACCCCAACGAGCCGGCGAACGTCGTCGCGGTGGGGGAGGCCCTCGCCGACGTCTGGGGCATGGAGGTCGACCGGGTGCGCGAGCTCACCACGGCGACGGCGGCGCGGGTCTTCGGTCGATGAGCGGTGATCCGCTCGGCGGGGCGACGACGGCGGACCTGCTGCGTCGCCACGACCTCCGGACGACGAAGGCGCTCGGCCAGCACTTTCTCGTCGACCCGAACACCACCCGCCGCATCGTGGAGGTGGCCGGCGTCGGTCCCGGCGACCGGGTGCTCGAGATCGGGGCCGGCGCGGGCACGCTCACCCGTGCCCTCGCCGCGACGGGCGCCCGGGTGGTCGCCTTCGAGATCGACGAGCGTCTCCGGCCGGTCCTCGGCGAGGTGCTCGACGGGTTCGACGTCGATCTGCGCTTCGCCGACGCCGCGACGGCCGATCTCGTCGGCCTCGTCGCCGGCGGGTCGTGGACGCTCGTGGCGAACCTGCCCTACAACGTGGGCACGCCCCTCGTGCTCGACCTGCTCCGGACCGCCCCCGCCATCGAACGGTTCGTCGTCATGCTCCAGCGCGAGGCGGTGGAGCGGCTCGCCGCCCCGCCGGGCTCGAGGGTCTATGGCCTCCCGTCGGTGGTCTGTGCGATCCACGGTGAGGTCGAGGTGGCGATGCGGGTGCCGCCGACCGTGTTCCTGCCGCGCCCGAAGGTCGAGTCCGCCGTCGCCGTCGTGACGCGCTCGCCGGCTCCCGAGCTCGCCGACGTGGCGATCGATCTGGCGGCGCAGGCGTTCGGACAGCGTCGCAAGATGCTGCGGAGCTCCCTGCGGGGCGTCGCGTCGTCCGAGGACCTGGCGGCCGCCGGCATCGATCCCACCGCACGGCCCGAGCAGGTCGGTGCCGAGGGGTTCCTCGCGCTCGCCGGGGTCCTGCGATGAGGGCCCGGGCGCGGGCGAAGATCAACCTGACGTTGCTCGTGCGTCCCCGCGACCGGACGGGGCTCCATCCGCTCCGTTCGCTCGTCCGATCCGTCGACTGGGAGGACGTGCTCGATCTCGTCGTCGACGACGAAGACCGGCTGGTCGTGGTCGGCGATGCCGCCGAGGGCGTGCCCGACGACGAGGCCAATCTGGCGTGGCGAGCCGTCGAGGAGGTGCGGCGGGTCGCAGGGCGCCAACGGCCGCTCACGATGCGGCTCGACAAGCGGATCCCCCACGCCGCCGGCCTGGGCGGCGGCTCCGCCGACGCGGCGGCGGCGCTTCGGCTCGCCGCCACGGTCCTCGGTCACCGCGGCGACATCGCCGCCTCCTCCCTCGGTGCCGATGTCCCCTTCTGCCTGCGGGGCGGATCGGCGTGGATGGAGGGCTACGGCGAGCGCATCACGGCGGTGCCGCTTCCCGCCGACTACGCCCTCGCCGTCGTCGTCCCGGAGATGGAACTCCCCACACCGGCCGTCTACGGGCGATGGGACCAGCTCGGCGGTCCGGAGGGGGAGGAGGTGGGCCGCCGGGACCTCCCCGGCTCCCTGCGCGACGTCGGACCCGTTCGCAACGACCTCACGCCGGCGGCCATCCATCTCCGGCCCGAACTCGGCGACCGGATCGCCGACCTGCGGAGACGGTGGGGGCAGCCGGTGGCGATGACCGGCAGCGGGTCGGCGCTCTTCGGGTTCTTCGGGACCCGGGCCGAGGCGGCCGAGGCCGTCGCCGAGGCCGGACCGTCGCGGGCGGCGCGCGCCGTCGAGCCGGTCGACGAGGGGGTCGTGCTCGTCGGGGACCCGCCGGATGGCCCGTAGTACCGTGGCGCCGCCCCTGATGGGGGGTGGTGTAACCGGCAGCACGCGGGGTTTTGGTCCCCGAAGTACGGGTTCGAGCCCTGTCCCCCCAGCCATCGAGGAAGGAGCATCGGCGTGAGCGTCCGAGCGATCGTGCTGGCCGCCGGCCAGGGAACCCGCATGAAGTCGGAGCGGCCGAAGGTGGTGCACGAGGCAGCCGGTCGCCCGCTCGTCGGGTGGGTTCTCGATGCCGCCCTCGGCTTCGAGCCCGACGAGGTCGTGGTGGTGGTCGGACACGGTGCCGACGAGGTCGAGGCGGTGCTCCCCGATGGGGTACGCACGGCGGTGCAGGCCGAGCAGCTGGGCACCGGGCACGCCGTCATGGCGGCCCTCGGCGAGATGGGCGACGTCTCCGCCGACACCGTCGTCGTCCTGCCCGGTGATTCGCCGCTCCTCCGCTCGGACACGCTGGCGGCCCTCGTCGCCGCCCACCGGGACGGGGGACACGAGGCGACGCTGCTGACGGCGGTCCTCGACGACCCCTTCGGGTACGGGCGGGTGATTCGTGACGGCGAACGCGTCGTCGGGATCGTCGAGGAGCGCGACGCCGACGAGTCGCAGCGGGCGATCCAGGAGGTCGGGGTGTCGACCTACGTGTTCTCGGGTGACGCCCTCGTGCGCGGCCTGCGCGGTATCGACCGGTCCAACGCCCAGGGCGAGTACTACCTCACCGACGTGATCGGTGTCCTCGCCTCGTCGGGCAGGGTGGGGGCCATGGCGGTGGGCGACCCCGTCGACACGAGCGGCGTGAACTCGCACGACCAGCTCGCCGAGGCGTCGGCGGAACTGCGGCGGCGCATCAACCACCGGTGGATGCTCGCCGGTGTCTGGATGCAGGATCCCGCTACGACCTACATCGATGCCGGGGTCGAGCTGGAGGCCGGCGTCCGCCTCTACGCCGGTGTCCATCTCGAGGGAACGACGACCGTCGGCGCGGGCGCCGAGATCGGCCCCGACACCTTCGTGCGCGACTCGGAGGTCCGGGCCGATGCCCGCATCTGGTATTCGGTCGTCCGGGGGGCGGTCGTGGGCGAGGGGGCCACGGTCGGTCCGTACGCCAGCCTCCGTGCGGGGACGTTCATGGGCCCCGAGAGCAAGGTCGGGACGTTCGCGGAGACGAAGCAGACGACGCTGGGGCGCAAGGCGAAGGTGCCACACCTGTCGTACATGGGCGACGCCACGGTGGGGGACGAGGCGAACATCGGTGCCGGGACCATCACCTGCAACTACGACGGGGTCCACAAGCATCGGACGGTCATCGGCGATCGGGCGTTCATCGGGTCGGACACGATGCTGGTCGCCCCCGTCGAGATCGGCGACGAGGCGTACACCGGGGCCGGCTCGGTGATCACCCGGGATGTCCCCCCGGGATCCCTCGCCGTGGAGCGATCTGCCCAGAAGGAGATCAAGGGCTACGCTCGGCGCCGCGCACGCGTTCGGGAGGCGGAGGACTCGTAACGCCATGCAGGTGAAGAACCGGAAGAAGCTCATGCTCTTCTCGGGCTCGGCCAACGTCGAGTTGGCCGAGGAGGTCGCCCGGATCCTCGATGTCGAACTCGGCAGCGTGAAGCGGTCCACGTTCGCGAACGGGGAGATCTACATCCGCTTCGAGCAGTCGGTGCGCGGCGCCGACTGCTTCGTGCTCCAGAGCCACTGCGCCCCGATCAACGAGCACATCATGGAGCAGCTCATCATGCTCGACGCCCTCGAGCGGGCGTCGGCGAAGCGCATCACCGCCGTGATCCCCTTCTTCGGCTACGCCCGCCAGGACAAGAAGGGCATGCCGAGGGAGCCGATCACGGCCCGGCTCATGAGCGACCTCTTCATCGAGGCGGGCGCCGACCGGCTCGTGTCGGTGGATCTCCACACCCAGCAGATCCAGGGCTTCATCTCGAAGCCGTTCGACCACCTCACCGCCCTCCCGATCTTCATCGACCACCTCGCCGAGAACGTCGGCGGGCCGCTGGTGGTCGTGTCGCCCGACACCGGACGGGTCAAGCTCGCTTCGAAGTACGCCCGGCACCTGGACGCCGACGTGGCCTTCGTACACAAGCGGCGGCGGGCCGAGATCCACAACCAGGTGGCGGCGCTGCAGGTGGTCGGTGACGTGAAGGACAAGCACGCAGTCATCGTCGACGACATGGTCGACACCGCGGGGACGGTGGTCGCCGCCGCCGACCTGCTCAAGAAGGCCGGTGCCCTCAGCGTGCGGGTGATGGCGACCCACGGGGTCCTGTCGACGCCCGCCACCGATCGGCTCAAGAACGCGCCCATCGAGGAGGTCGTGATCACCAACACCCTCCCGATCCCCGAGGAGGCCGTCGACCTCCCGAACCTCACGGTGCTGTCCATCGCCGGCCTCCTGGCGGACGCCCTGAAGGCGATCTTCACCGACGACTCGGTGTCCGAGATCTTCATGGGCGAGAACCAGTAGGGCGGTGTCCCACCACATCACGATCGTGGATCCCCGACCGGACTGGCCGGAGGAGTTCCGAGCGATCGCCGCCCGCCTCCGAGCGGCGCTGGGAGATCGGGCGCTGCGAATCGACCACATCGGCTCGACGGCGGTCCCGGGCCTCGCCGCCAAGGACATCGTCGACGTCCAGGTCACGGTCGACGCCCTCGACGACGACGTGATCGATCCCCTCGTCGGCGCCGGGTACTCCCTCCACCCGTGGCGATCCGACCGGTCGCCGTCCGACGTCGCGGTGCCGGAGGGCGGGCTCGACAAACGGGTCCTCGGCGAGCCGGGCGGCGGGCGGCCGACGAACATCCACGTGCGGGTCGACGGTCGGTACAACCAGCGCTACGCCCTGCGGTTCCGCGACCATCTCCGGGCGCACCCCGTCGTCGCCCGGGCGTACGGGGAGGCCAAGCGCGCCCTCGCCGACCTCGTGGACCACGACCAGGACGCCTACTACGCCGTCAAGGAGCCGATCTTCGACATCCTCCGCGCGATGGCGGCCGACTGGGCCGAACGGACCGGTTGGGAGCCGGGCCCGCCGGACGCCTGAGCCCGCGTACCCTCGGGTGCATGGACACCACCGTGCTGCACGTCACGACCGGGAGCAGCGCCCGAGCCGCCGACATCACCGACGACGTCGCCGCATTCGTCCGCGGGAAGGGGGACGGGCTCGTCTCGGTGTTCGTCCCCCACGCCACGGCAGGCGTGGCGATCCTCGAGACCGGGGCCGGGAGCGACCGCGATCTCCTCGACCACCTGGACACGCTGTTCCCCCGGGACGACCGCTGGAGCCACCGCCACGGGAGCCCGGGCCACGGCGCGGACCACGTCCTGCCGGCCTTCGTCGCGCCGTCCGTCACCGTCCCGGTCGTGGGAGGGGAGATGGCGCTCGGCACCTGGCAGTCGATCGTCCTCGTCGATCCGAACCGGGACAATCCGGAACGGCGGGTGCGGCTGAGTTTCCTCACGGGCTGATGGCGACCATCGGCCTCGACGGACTCACCGTGCGGCTCGGCGATCGGGAGGTCCTGCAGGACGTCGACCTCGACGTGATGGATGGCGAACTGCTCGTGGTCGCCGGACCGTCGGGCAGCGGGAAGACCACGCTGCTGCGCACCATCGCCGGGTTCGAGAAGCCCGTGTCGGGGCGGGTCCTGATCGACGGCGAGGACGTGGCCGGTCTCCCCCCTGGCCGACGCGACCTGGCGATGGTGTTCCAGGAGTACGCGCTGTACAGCAACCTCGACGCCGGGAAGAACATCGAGTTCCCCCTGGTGAGCCGGGGGGTGAAGCCCCAGTCGGAGCGGGATCGGCGGGTCCGTCGGGAGGCTCGGAGCTTCGACATCGAACAACTGCTCGATCGGATGCCCGGCGAGCTGAGCATGGGGCACCGGCAGGCGGTCTCGACGGCGCGGTCGATGGTCCGGGACTCGAAGGCACTGCTCATGGACGAGCCGCTGTCGAACCTCGATGCCCGATCGCGCGACCGCGCTCGCGTCGAGGTGCGGCGCATGCACGACGACGTCGGTTCGACGATCGTCTACGTGACCAACGATCAGACCGAGGCGATGAGCATCGGGACGCGGGTCGCCGTGCTCGACGAGGGGCGCCTCCAGCAGGTGGCCCGGCCGATGGAGCTGTATCGGGCACCCGTCAACACGATGGTCGCCGGGTTCATCGGGACCCCCTCGATGCGGTTCGTCGCCGGGGAGCTGGCGACGGGAGAGTCGGGCATCGACCTGCTCGTCGGCACCGATCGGCTCGCCCTCGGCGACCGTCCGGACCTCGTGGACGTCGTCGGCCGACCGGTGACGGTGGGGATCCGTCCCGGCGATCTCGCGCCGTCACGCGGCGAGACGCCCTTCGAGCGCTGTCTCCACGGACGGGTAACGCACGTCGTCGACCAGGGATCCGACGCCTTCGCCACGGTGGACCTCGGCCGCGGGGAGTCCTCGCTCCTGGCCCGACTTCGCCCCGGTGATCCCCACCGGCCGGGAGCCACCATCGAGCTGACCCTCGACCCGGACGTGATCTGCTTCTTCGACCCGGTGACCGGCGAGGCTAGAGGCGGGGGCCGAACCGGGCCCAGCAGCTGAGAGGACTGGGTTCGTCCCGTCCGCCGCAGGTGGTCCCGAACCGTTCGTCCTCGGAGTCGACGGGGCTGAGCTGGTAGAGGAGATCGCAGGCACCGGCGTCGCCCTCCGCGCACGCGGTGCGCCACGCGTCGAGATGCGGTCCGTCGCCGTGGAGCTCCAGGCAGAGCCCCTCGTTTGGCGCATTGCGATCCCCGCACGTTGCCCCGAACCGCTCGTACTCGGACGAGAGCGGGCTCACGAGATACAGGAGGTCGCATGCCTCCGCGCCCGTGGCGGCGCAGTCGGCGTGGAGGGGGTCCAGGTCGGCATCGTCGCCCGGGCCTGCCCCGGTGCCGGGTGTCTCGGTGGCGGTGGGTCCGATGCAGGAGGCCATGGCCTCGGTGACGGCCTCGGCGACGGGGCGGAACTCAGGCGGGTACTCCGACAACGGGGCGTTGGGATCGATCGCGAGCAGCGGACCGACGACCTCGGTGTCGAGCGATCGCAGGACGTCGTACACGCCGGCGGCGCGCACGTCGGCCAGGACGCAGTCCCGGGCCGCGTCGTCGAATCCGAACTCGACCATCGACTCCGTGAGTCCCTCCTCGAAGCCCTCGACGAACGCCTCGCCGGTCGACGGGGCGTCGTCCGACGCCCGGCTCAGGATGACGCCCACCACCCCGGCGACGATCAGTGCCACGAAGGCGGCGACCACCACGGGCACGGCCACGTCCGGCCGCCGGCGGGGCGGCAGAGGGGATTCGGGGTCGTCGGAGCGCCGGGCGGGCGCCGGTGGAGGTTCGCCGGTCGGGTCCGACGGTGCGGTGTCGTCGCCGGCGTGGCCGTCGGGCGTGCGCCCGGCGATCTCCTCCCGGGCGCGCCGCAGCATCTCTTCCGACGACGGTGCTCGCTCGTCGCGGTCGTCCATCCGCTCGCTCCTCCTTCGACGGTCGCCGTCGGTGGGACGTCGAGGGATCCTGGCAGGTTCCGTCCATGGTCGGGGGCTTCGTACGCTGGGCGCATGCGGCGCGCGCTCCTCGTGCTCGATCCCCTCGTGGTGGTCGCCTTCGTCGCGATCGGCCGGGACACCCACGACCGGACCGCCACGCTCGGGGGATTCGCCGCCACGGTGGCGCCCTTCCTCGTGGCCCTGGCGGTGGCGGTCGGGGTGTTCAGGGCGTGGCGAGATCCCCTCGGTCCGGGAACGGGCCTGCGGGTCGCGGCCCTCACGGTGGCGGGTGGCCTGGTGCTCCGCCGCCTCGTGTTCGGCGACGGCACCGCGGCGGCGTTCGTCGCCGTCGCCACGGTGTTCCTCGTCGGTGCGATGCTCTCGTGGCGGCTCGTCGCCCGTCGATTCGCCGCCCACGCCGGCGGCTGAGTTCGAATCGTCTTGCCGTTGCCCCGGGGGGCGGGGCATAATCGGGGTTCCCCCGCACGTTCTTCGAGGAGTTCTGTCATGGATCAGGTCAGCCTGCGCGCCGAGACCGGCCGCACGACGGGCAGCCGAGCGACCCGCCGGCTGCGCGCGGACGGCAAGGTCCCGGCCATCGTCTACGGGCGCGACGCCGATCCGATCGCCGTCGCCGTCGACGGCCGCGACCTCTACGGCGCCCTGCGCACCGAGGCGGGCCTCAACGCCCTCATCAACCTCGAGGTGGACGGCGACGAGCATCTGACGGTCGCCCGCGAGGTCCAGCGTCACCCGTGGCGCAACGAGATCACCCACCTCGACTTCATCAAGATCTCGCTCGACGAGGAACTCGAGTCGGAGATCGGCATCGAGTACCTGGGCGAGCCGGTGGGCGTCGAAGAGGGCGGCGTCGTCGAGACCGTCCAGACGTCGGTCCTCGTCTCGTCGCTCCCCGCCGACATCCCTGCGTCGATCCCCGTCGACATCTCGGCGCTCGACGTGGGCGACTCCCTGTCCGTCGAGGATCTGCCGTCGATCGAGGGCGTGACCTACGTGTCCGATCCGCGAATGACGCTCGTCACCGTCGTGATCCCGAGCGAGATCGTCGAGCCGGAGCCCGAGGTCGACCTCGAGATGCTCGAAGGCGAACTCGCCGAGGGCGAGGAACTGCCCGAGGGCGAGGAGGCCGCCGAGGAGGGCGAGGAGGTCGAGGCATCCGCCGACGACGCCGAGGACGAGGGCTGAACGACGACGCACTGATCGTCGTCGGCCTCCGCAACCCGGGATCCCAGTACGAGGGCACGCGTCACAACGTCGGCGCGGAGGTCGTCGAACGCCTCGCCGACGGTGAGGCCTTCTCGAAGGCTCCGAAGCGGATCCGCGGCCAGGTCGCGACCGTCCGCCTCGCCGACCGTCCGGTCCACCTGCTGCTCCCCACCACGTTCATGAACGAGTCGGGCCAGGCGGTCGCGCCGCTGGCTCGCTACTACGGGGTCGGTCCGGAGGCGGTCTTGCTCGTCCACGACGACATCGACCTCCCCTTCGCCAAGATGCGCCTCCAGCACTCCCGGGGGGCAGGGGGTCACAACGGTGTCTCCTCGGTGGTGCGGAGCCTGTCGACGGACGGGGTGTGGAGGCTCAAGCTCGGCGTCGGACGGCCGCCCGGCCGCCAGGATCCCGCCGACTTCGTCCTGCGGCGGTTCTCGAAGGCAGAGCGACCCGACGTCGATCTCATGGTCGTCGAGGCCGCCGACGTCGTCCGGTCCTTCGCCGCCGACGGCGGCGAGGCGGCCCGCCAGGCCGCCGGTGACGCCTCCGCCCGGCTCCGGGACGACCTCGAACCGCGCTGAGCGGACCGGACGCGTCCGGCCGACCGGCGCCGGGCGTCCCCCACGGCCTCGCTCCGTCCGGCGCCCACCTCCGCAGGGGCCCGACCGGCCCGTGTTCGGCCCGCAGGGCCGAAGTCGGCTTCCGACGGTGAGACGCTCCTACGATGCGCCGCGGCGAGTGAAGGAGCAGCGGTGAAGGACTACGTCGGCGCGATCGACCAGGGGACGACGAGCAGCCGGTTCGTCATCGTCGACCGGGACGGCTCCTTCGTGGCGATGGATCAGCAGGAGCACCGTCAGATCTATCCGAAGCCGGGGTGGGTGGAGCACGACGCCGGCGAGATCTGGCGCCGCACGACCGAGGTGATCGAGGGCGCCCTGGCGAAGGCGGGTCTCCAGGCGCGCGATCTGGCTGCGGTCGGGATCACGAACCAGCGTGAGACCACGGTCCTGTGGGACCGTCAGACCGGAGAGCCGGTCGCCAACGCCATCGTCTGGCAGGACACGCGGACCGACGAGCTGTGCAAGCAGCTCGGTCGCGAGGTGGGGCCCGACCGTTTCCGTGAGATCACCGGCCTGCCCCTGGCGACGTATTTCGCCGGACCGAAGGCCCGCTGGCTCCTCGACGAGATCGAGGGGCTCCGCGAGCGGGCGGAGGCCGGCGAGATCGCCTTCGGGACGATCGACTCGTGGCTGCTCTGGAACCTGACGGGCGACCACATCACCGATGTCACGAACGCGTCGCGCACCCTCCTCATGCGCCTCGACACGCTGGAGTGGTCGAAGAGCACCGCGGCGTCGATCGGCGTCCCGCTGGCGATGCTGCCCGAGATCCGGCCGTCGGTGGCCGTCTACGGGGAGGGGCGGGGCGTGCTCGACGGCGTGCCGATCGCCGGCTGCCTCGGCGACCAGCAGGCCGCCATGTTCGGGCAGACCTGCTACGAGCCGGGGCGGGCGAAGAACACCTACGGCACCGGGTGCTTCATGCTCCTCAACACCGGCACCGAGCAGGTGCCCAGCAGTCACGGGCTCCTCACGACCGTCGCCTACCAGCAGTCGGGCGAGGAGCCGGTCTACGCCCTCGAGGGGTCGGTGGCGATCGCCGGTGCAGGGGTGCAGTGGCTGCGCGACAACCTCGGTCTGATCGACGACGCCCCCGAGGTCGAGTCTCTCGCCGCGTCGGTCGACGACAACGGCGGCGTCTACTTCGTCCCGGCGTTCAGCGGGCTGTTCGCCCCCTACTGGCGCTCGGACGCCCGCGGGGTGATCGCCGGACTGACCCGGTACGCCGAGGCCGGTCACCTGGCGCGGGCCGTGCTGGAGTCCACGGCCTACCAGACCCGTGACGTCCTCGAGGCGATGGAGGCCGACTCGGGCGTCGACGTCGAGACGCTCATGGTGGACGGCGGGATGGTGGGCAACGAGCTGCTCATGCAGTTCCAGGCCGACATCCTCGGCGTCCCGGTCGTCCGTCCCACGATCGCCGAGACGACGGTGCTCGGCGCTGCGTACGCAGCCGGGCTGGCGACGGGGTTCTTCTCCGACCTCGACCAGCTCGCCGCGCTGTGGGAGGAGGACCGCCGGTGGCATCCCGCGATGGAACCGTCGGACCGGGAGGCGCTCCACCGGGGCTGGAAGAAGGCCGTCGAGCGAACGTTCGACTGGGTCGAGTAGCAGGAGGCGCCGATCTCGATCCCCGACCGCCTCGCGTACGCCCGCATCCTCGCGGTGCCGGCGATCGTCGCCCTCGTGGTCCTGCACGAGGACGTCGAGCACGCCTTCGGCTACGCAGCCGCGATCATGGCGGCGGCGTCGTTCACCGACTTCCTCGACGGGTACCTCGCCCGCCGGTGGCAGATCACCACCACCCTCGGCGCCTTCCTCGACACGATCGCCGACAAGCTGCTCGTCACCGGCGCCCTCTTCGCGCTCGTCGAGGTCGGTCGGGCGTGGGCCTGGGCCGCCTTCGTGATCGTGGGCCGGGAGATCGCCATCTCGGGGCTCCGCGGCGTCGCCGCCATGGACGGCGTGGCGGTGCCCCCGTCGCTCTGGGGGAAGATCAAGGCGAACGTGCAGTTCCTGGCGATCTTCCTCGCCCTCCTGCGCGTCGACACGACGTGGGCCGACCTCCACCCCGACGAGTGGGTCATGCTGGTCGCCGTCGTCGTGACGCTGCTGAGCGGCGTCCAGTACTTCACCCGTTTCGCCCGGGTCCTGCGGGCCGATGCCTGACGTCTTCCTGACGGGTGGCAGCGGGTTCGTCGGCGGAGCGGTGCTCCGGCGCTTCGTCGAGGCGGGCCACGACGTCAGGGCGCTGGCGCGCAGCGACACCGCGGCCGCCGCGGTCGCACGTCTCGGCGCGGAGCCGTGGCGGGGCGATCTGGCGGATGGAGGCGCCCTCGAATCGGGCATGGCGGGGTGCGACCTGGTGGTTCACGTCGGCGGCCTGAACGAGAACTGCCTGCCCGATCCCTCCCCCCTCTACCGCGTGAACGTCGGTGGGACGAGGCTCGTCGTGGCCACGGCGGCGCGCGTCGGCGCGGGGCGGGTGGTGGTCACGTCGTCGGCCGCCGCCGTCGGTGAGCCGAAGGGCTCGGTGGCGACCGAGGAGACGATCCATCGCGGCCACTTCCTCACGCACTACGAGCGCTCGAAGTTCCAGGCCGAGCGTGTCGCCTTCGCCGAGGGACGCCGGCTGGGTATCGACGTCGTGTGCGTGAATCCGTCCTCGGTGCAGGGGCCGGGCCGTACCGGGGGGACGGCGAAGATCCTCCTCGGGTTCCTCCGGGGCACGCTGCGCGTCGCCGTCGACACGACGTTGAGCATGGTGTCGATCGACGACGCCGCCGAGGCCCACCTGCTGGCGGCGCGGTCGGGCGAGCCGGGGGAGCGGTATCTGGTCAGCGGCGCGACGCTCACGGTCCGCGAAGCGCTCGACGTGCTGACCCGGGTGACGGGGCAGGAACGCCGGGTCCGCTTCGTGCCGGGCTGGCCGGTGCTGGCCGCTGCCACCGTCGTGGGCGGTGCGGCCCGCCTGTTCGGGAAGCATCCGCCGGTGTGCCGGGAGATCGTCCGAATCCTCCTGCACGGTCCCGCCTACGACGGATCGAAGATCACCCGGGAACTCGGTCTCGCGTACACACCGCTCGAGGAGTGGCTGGCCGAGACGGTCGCGTGGTACCGGGCCGAGGGTCTGGCCTGAGGCCCTAGCAGCGGTCGAGGAACTCGAGGACCCGGTCGAGGAGGAGCCCGGCGGCTTCGGGATCGTGATCCGCCACCGTCGGGTCGGCGAACAGATGCGCCGCCCCGCGGTACGTGAAGACCTCGGCGTCCTCGACGGTGGCGCCGAACTCGTCGATGGCGTCGCGGTCCTCCTCGGCCCACGGGTCGTCGGCCATGACGTGGATCTGTACCGGCACGCCGTCCGGCCACCCGCCGAAGGCCGAGGGTGGAAGTGCGGCGTGGCAGAGCACGGCACCCCGGGCGCCGGGGCGGGTCTGGGCGAGGCGCTGCGCCGGGACCACGCCGAGCGAGAACCCGATGGACACGAGCCCGGCGTCGAGGCCGTCGACGCCGCGCATCCCACGTTCGGCGAGGGCGTCGAAGCCGAGGGCCTGGGCGTGGGCGACGCCTTCGGTGAGGGTGTCGAAGGTGCGGCCGTCGTAGAGGTCGGGAACGTGGACGGTGTGTCCTGCCGACCGCAGGTGGTCGCCGAAGGACACGACGCCGTCGGTGCGCCCCTGGGCGTGGTGGAAGACGACGATCTCGGCCATCGGGGGATCGTAGGGCGCGGGGTCCTCCGGCGATAGCCTCGACCGGCATGGACTGGGACATGGACGACGTCCTCGAGGCGGAACGCCGGGAGCGGACCTTCACCGTGCTCGAGGGGCCGCTCGGCCGCACGTTGATGCATCGGGCGTCCGGCACGCAGGGACGGGTGGTGGTGTACGAACACGGCCGACGCATCGTCCTCGAGGACCCGGTGGGGGGCCGGCACGAGTACACGCCCTTCGACGGCTCCTTCGCCCATCGGGGCGTCGCCGTCGCTCTGCGGCCGGGCCCGGGCGCCCGGTCCGCCGAGCGGCGGTTCACGGCGTCGGGGTCGGTCGACGCCGGGCCCCGGCCGGCGCGGGTGGCGGCGGCGAGCCGGATCTGGGTGGAGGGCCTCCACGACGCCGAGCTCCTCGAACGGATCTGGGGAGACGACCTGAGGTACGAGGGCGTCGTCGTCGAGCCGATGCACGGCGCCGACGACCTCCCGGATCGGGTGGCCGCGTTCCGCCCCGGTCCTCGGCGACGGCTCGGCATCCTCCTCGATCACCTCGTGGAGGGGTCCAAGGAGTCCCGCCTCGCCCTGGAGGTCGCCCGGGATCCCCACGTGCTCGTGGCCGGACACCCCTACGTCGACGTCTGGCAGGCCATCCGACCGGGTGCCGTCGGGATCGACGCCTGGCCCGCGGTCCCGCCCGGCCGTCCGTGGAAGGAGGGCGTCGTCGCCCGGCTGGGACGCACCGACGAGCCGGGTGCCTTCTGGGGCTCGATCCTCGACCGTGTCTCGGACTGGCGCGACGTGGAGACGCCCCTCGTCACGGCCGTCGAGCGTCTGATCGATTTCGTCACCCCGAACGCCAGCCGCGACGCCCCATGATCGCGAGGTGGGCGACCACCGCGACCGCGTAGACGATCGCCCAGGTGACGTGCCCGGCCAGCAGCAGGGCAACGACGGCGGCGTCGAACACGACGAGTTCGACGACGAGACGAGTCGGATCGTCGAGGCGTGCCGGAGCCATCGGCGCGACCCAGATCCCCCACGCGGCCGCGGCGAGGCCGGGCGCCGCCACGGCCAGCATCGCCGAGAGGGCGGGGTCGTCGACCGCCTGCCAGCCCCAGATGGCGAGGGCGACGAACGCGGCGACCTGGAGCAGGAACCGGAGGGACTCGACGGCGCGACGCATGATCGAGTGTCCCATGCGGTCGACACATGCGTGACGACCTCCGTATGGTGCCGGGACATGGGCGAGGTCTTCGATGCCCTGAACGATCCCGGCCGGCGGCGGCTGCCCGACCCGGCGCGGAGATCGTGGTGTCACCCCGCGACGCACGCCGGCCCCTCCATGGTCTCGAAGGCGCTGCCGCGCACGGGCGGGCCACCGGGATGAGCGAACAGTTCCTCTACCGGTTCGTCCCCGGTGAGCGGCCCGAACTCGCCGACGGCCCGGCCGCCTGGACCGGGGAGGACAGGGCGGTCGCGGCCCGGCATGTCGAGTATCTCGAGGCGGGGGCGGCGGCGGGCACGGTGATCCTCGCCGGTCGGAGCCAGGACTGGCTGGGCCCCGCCGTCGTGATCCTCGAGGCCGAGGCCGCGCCCGAGGCGCGGCGGTTCATGGAGGGCGATCCCTTCGTCGCCCGCGGACTGTTCGGTGCCGAGTTGCACCCGTTTCGCGTGGCCGTTCGGCGGTCGTGAGCGGCCGGGACCACTCCGACCTCGGGGAATCGGCCCTCGTCGTCGTCGTGCCCGAGGCGGAGGAGGCGGTGGGGCGGTGGCGCGCGGCGCACGATCCGTCCGCGGATCGCGGCGTTCCCGCCCACGTCACCGTCCTCTTCCCGTTCTTCCCCGCCGCCGAGATCGACGACGGTGTCCTCGGGACGCTCGATGCACTGGCATCGGACGTGGACCCGTTCACCGCGACGTTCCGCTCGGTCGAGCGGCGGACCGACGGGGTCTGGATGCGACCCGAGCCGGAGGACCCCTTCCGGCGCCTGACCCGCGCCGTGTGGACCCGGTGGCCGGAGCTTCCGCCCTACGGAGGCATCCACGCCGACGTGATCCCGCACCTCACGGTCGCCGGCGGGGAGGCGCCCCGCGGCGTCGAGACGGCGGTCTCGGCCCACCTCCCGATCGTGACCCGGGTCGCGGCGATGGAGTTGATCGCGTTCGACGGCGACCGCTGGACGACACGAGAGCGATTCCCGCTCGGCCGGGACGAAGGCCGCTAGGCGGCGACCTGCTCGCCGGGGACGGCCCGGCGGTCCACGGCGAACCGGGGGAGGAAGAACCCGACGAGGGGTCCGATGCCGAGGGCGAAGAGCACCGTGCCCACGCCCACGGTCCCGCCGAGGAGCCACCCCCCGACGAGCACGGTGACCTCGATGCCGGTCCGAGCTCGCGAGATCGGGATGCCGCGGCGGGCGATGCCGGTCATCAGGCCGTCGCGGGGACCCGGTCCGAGTCCGGCGCCCACGTAGAGGCCCGTGGCCGCTCCGACGAGCACGACGCCACCCACGAGGAGGCTCCAGCGGATGGGCACGGCCTCGATGTCGGGGACGAGGGCCAGCGTGACGTCGACCGAGACGCCGACCAGGACCACGTTGAAGAGGGTGCCCACCCCGAACCGCTCACCGAGGGGGATCCACAGCAGCAGGACGACGAGGCCGACGAGGATCCCCACCCTGCCGATCGTGATCCCGGTGAGGTCCGAGAGGCCCTCGTTGAGGACCATCCACGGGCCCAGGCCGAGGTGACTCTCGACCATGAGGGCGAGCCCGGCGCCGAACAGCGCGAGGCCCGCGACGAGCACGGCGAGTCGGATCCAGAGGCGGGGGACGGCGGTCACGGGCGACCGAGGGTAGGCCCGGTGGGACGGCGACCGGGCACCGGTACCCTGCCCCGGTCGCATGACGGCACCCCTCGCCCCCCTCGTCGATCGATGGGGGACCCGGGCGCGTCCCGAGATCCCCGGACGGCTCGTGGTCCCTCCCGCGCTGCGCGCCTATCACCTGGCCGGCGTCGCCCGGCACGCCGGGGCGCCGGTCCTCGCCGTCGTCCCCGGCGAACGCGAGGCGGACGAGCTCGCCGAGGACCTCCGGCTGTTCACCGACGCCGTGTGGCATATGCCCGCGTGGGAGACCCTGCCCTTCGAGCACGTGTCACCGGCGGTCGCGACCATGGCGGCGCGCGCCGGTGCCCGGCACCCCCAGGCGACGGGCGGGGCCGGCCCCGGCGTCGTGGCCGCCGGCTACCACCGCACCGACCGGGTCGAGACTCGCGGGGAGGTGGCGGTCCGCGGCGGGATCGTCGACGTCTACCCGGCGCAGGCCCGCGAGCCGGTCCGAATCGACTACTGGGGCGACGAGATCGAGGAGATCCGGGTGTTCTCGGTCGCCACGCAGCGTTCGGTGGATCCCGTGACCTCGGTGCTCGCCTTTCCGGCGCGGGAGCTGGTGCCCGACGACGCGGTCCGGTCCCGGGCCCGGGAGCTGCTGCGCGAGGAGCCGTGGGCGTCGGCGACCTGGGATCGGCTGGCGGACGGCATCACGTTCGCCGGCATGGAGTCGTGGCTCCCGTGGCTCGCCCCGGAGGCGACCGCCATCGACGAGGCCCCGGAGGATGCCGTGGTCGTGCTCTTCGATCCCGTGCGAGCCGGGGACCGGTCCGCGGAGTTGGTCAAGGAGGAGTCCGAGCTCGCTGCGGCTCTCGCTCCGACGTGGGGGAGCGGTGCACCCGAGGCCGGCGACCATCCGGCGCTCTATCTGCCCCTCGACCTGCCCGAGGATCGGTTGCTCGAGGCGCCGCCGCTGGCCTCGGGTCCCGGCGACGAGATCCTCGCTGCGGGAGCCCTCGACGCCACGCCGGGTGATCCGGAGTCGGTGGCCGGCGGGATCCGACGACTCCTCGATGCCGGCCACCGCGGGGTCGTCGCCATGGACGGCGACGCGGCCGCCCGCCGGGTCGCGTCGGTGCTCGCCGAGTCGGGGGTCGCCGTCGAGGTGGCCGAGGCCATCGGGGATCGGACGTCGGTGGTGCTCGCCACCGGCATCCACCACGGGTTCGTGGCCCGTGACCCGGGGGTGGCCGTCCTCGGCGAGCGGGAGATCGCCGGACGGCGCCGCGCCCATCGCCGGGTGGCACCCCGCCGCACCGAGACGGCGGAGGGATACGGCGACCTCGAGCCCGGCGACTACGTCGTCCACCACCGTCACGGCGTGGGGCGCTTCGAGGGGCTCGTGTCGCGCACGCTGGCCGGTGTCGAGCGGGACTACCTGCTCGTCGCCTACGCCGGTGAGGACCGGCTGTACGTCCCCACCGATCAGCTCGCCGCCGTCAAGAAGTACACGGGCGGCGAGGCGCCCCGCCTGTCGCGCATGGGCGGCGCCGACTGGGAGAGGACGCGGGCCCGGGTGCGCAAGGAGGTCGCCGCCGTCGCCGAAGAGGTGGTCGCCCTCCATCGGGTCCGGGCCCAGGCCACCGGGCACGCCTTCGACATCGACACGCCCTGGCAGCGGGAGATGGAGTCCGCCTTCCCCTACGAGGAGACGCCCGATCAACTGAAGGCGATCGACGACGTGAAACGCGACATGGAGCGGGACGAGCCGATGGACCGTCTCGTCTTCGGCGACGTCGGCTTCGGCAAGACCGAGGTGGCCGTGCGGGCCGCGTTCAAGGCCGTCCAGAGCGGCAAGCAGGCGGCCGTCCTCGTCCCCACCACGCTGCTCGCCCAGCAGCACCACCAG
>JAWVYO010000022.1:0-30154 GCA_033722675.1 Acidimicrobiia bacterium
CGAGGACGATCCCGCCGCCGCCCGGCTCGACTACGACGCCCACCCCGACGACGAACGGGCTTCGGCGCGATTTCGTGAGCTCACCGGTGACCAGCTCGATGCCGCCCGTGCCGAGGACCGGGAGCAGTTCCTGCGGACGCTGGACGCCGACGAGCTCACCGAGGAGGAGGCCGAGGCGTGGCTGCGGGTGATCGGCGACGCCCGACTCGCCCTGGCATCGCGCATCGGCATCACCGACGACGGCTGGGAGGCCGGCGTCGGCCCGGGCGACCCGCCGGAGCTGCTGCTCGTGGGCTGGCTGGGCGGGGTGCAGGACGCGCTCGTCCGCGCCCTCATGTGATCGGATACCGCAGCGCGGCGGCCACCACGTGGTCGGCCAGGGGGGTGTCGGCGAGCACGTAGCGGACGCCTCCCCCGGTGGCCCGCACCCGTTCGGCGATCGCATCGACGAGATCGGCGGCCGCCCGGGTGGCCGACCCGCAGAGGCCGCACCGCTCCCCGGACCAGGCGACGGCTCCGCAGGCGGAACAGGCGACCCCCGGCTGTGTGCCGGTGGCGTCGACGAGGAGCCGGTCGACCGCCCCGAGGTTCGCCGCCTGCAGCACGTCGTCGATCCCCGCCGCGCCCCGTCCTCCGGCGGCGGTGAGCCCCAGGATCTGCTCGACGAGTTCGGCGTCGAGTGTGGCGTCGTGGGCGGCGGCGACCTCCCGGCATCGGTCGCGGACGTCCGAGGGGGTGGCGGTGTTCGGGTCGAGCGTGAAGGTCCCCGCGAGGAGCGCCGCCACGTCCGGTGGGAGCTCGCCGACGAGGGCCGTCGTGTTCTGGGGGGTCCCGCCGACCACCAGCAGGTCGAACGCACCGGTGCGGGCGAGGTCGGCGATCCGCTCCGCGACGGTCTGGAAGAGCCGCCGGGCGACGGCGTCCGCGTGGGCCCGGACCCGGCGCTCGGCGTATCCGGCGAAGCCGCCGTAATTGTCCTTGCGGATCGGCTCGTCGGCGGCGAGCTCCTCCCATGCCTGCAGCTCGCCGAGATGGAAGCGGTAGAGGTTCGCGCCCCGCCGGTCGACGACCGCCGCGGCGTACTGGTGGAACTGGTCGAGGATCGCCTCCATCGGCCCGAGGTACGGCGTCGCGTCGATCACGAGGCGGTCGCGAACCGGTGCGGGGAGCACGACGTGCTCGCGCAGGCCCAGCTCTCCCGAGACGACCAACGCCGTGCCGCGGCCGAGGTCGCCCCCGAGCTCCGATCCCATCGCCTGGAGCTCGTCGAGATCACGCCGGAGGGCTCGATCGTCGCCGTACAGCGCTCCGCGCGCTTCGCCGACGAGGGCTTTGAGACGCGTCGGGATCGTCCGGAGCTCGTCGAGGTCGGGGCCGTGACCCAGGTAGGCGGTGAGCACGAACCCCTCGGCGGCGGGGACGGTCCGCAGGCGATCGACAGTGGAGCGATCCAGCACGGCATCTCCTCGCGACGGCTGCCACCGAGCCTACGCATGCGCCCCGGCGCGGTTCAGCCGCCCGACGGCACCGCTGCGATCTCCCCGGTGACCTCGGGACGACGCGACGGCGGCCGGTGCAGGGTGCGGCGGCGGCGCCGGAGGCCGAGCCAGACGCCGCCTGCCACCGTCGCGACCACGAGCGGCAGGTGGAGGTTGCTCCGGACGAGCACGGCGATCGCGGCTCGCATGGTCGGTGCGGCGTCGGTGCCCCCGGCTCCGGGATCGAGGGCCCAGGCGCCGAGGCGGAGCATCGCGGCGAACCCTGCGGCTCCCAGGAAGGTCCGTCCGGCCAGGCTGCGGGCCGCGGCCCTCCGATCGTCCGCCAGCAGGAGCACGAGGGCGAACAGGGCGGCGGCTGCGCTCGCCCCGACGAGCGCAGCGAGGCGAAGCGCCCGCTCGGCCCCGTCGAGCGCCCTGCCGAAAGGGGCGCCGGTCCCGGACTGCAGCACGATGGGCTCGATCCCGCCCAGGGCGTCGGTGACCTCGTCGGCGGACACACCCGTGCCGGCGAGTTCGACGGTGGCGAGGATCGCGGGGAGATGCGGCTCGATGGTCGCGCGGAGATCGAGCACCACTCGCTCGTCGGGGTCGCTCAGGGCGGCGTCCACGAGGACGCCTGTCACGTCGGAGAGGGCGGCCCTGGCGCTCGGCGTGGCCAGGACCGCCCGCACGACGGGCTCGACGTCCGCGGGCAGGGCGTCGAGCTCACCGGCGGTGGCGTCCACGATCCACCCCACGACCCGGTCGCCGACCGCGGCTGCCTGGACCGCCGTGGCGGCGGCCTCTTCGACGACCGGACGGTCGACGGAGGCGGCCCGGCCCCACAGTCCCACCAGCATGAGGGTGATCGCGAGCCCGTAGGCCCACGAGGCGACACCGCGCCCGACGAGACGCACCCGTCGACCCGGGCGCACCCGGTGGCGCTCGGAGACCGGGACGGCCGGTGGGTCGGGAGCGAAGGAGGTCGGATGGTCGAACATGGGATGACAGACGTCCTCGGGCGGGCGGTGGTTCCCGTCTGCACGCAGGAACGGGCGCGCATAGGGTGGTGGGACCAGACGCAGGGAGGTACGGGTTGATCGTCGGCGTACCCACCGAGATCAAGACGGAAGAGTATCGGGTGGCGATGACTCCGGGAGGCGTCCGCGAGCTCACCGCCCACGGTCACCGGGTGGTCGTCCAGCGCGGGGCCGGCGAGGCCTCCTCCATCGACGACGAGGACTACGCGGCCGTCGGCGCCGACATCGTCCCCGACGCCGCCGACGTGTTCGGCGAGGCCGAACTCATCGTCAAGGTGAAGGAGCCCCAGCCCTCGGAGATCGACCTGCTCGAGCCCCGCCACACGCTGTTCACCTTCCTCCACCTCGCCGCCTATCCCGAGGAGGCGAAGGGCCTCGTCGCCTCGGGCGCCACGGCGATCGCCTACGAGACCGTGGAACTGCCCGACGGTTCCCTGCCGATGCTGGCCCCGATGTCGGAGATCGCCGGGCGGATGGCGGCACAGGCCGGCGCCCACTACCTCGAGCGACCTCGCGGCGGCCGCGGCGTGCTGCTCGGCGGCGTGCCCGGCGTGCGGCCGGCCCGGGTGACCGTCCTCGGTGCCGGGATGGCCGGGTCGAACGCCGCCACCATCGCGGCGGGGATGGGCGCCGAGGTCGTCGTCCTCGACCTGAAGGCGGACCGCCTGCGGCACCTCGACGAGATCCACTGGGGCAGGATCGTCACGGTCGTGTCCACCCTCCACACCGTCGAGGAGTTCGTGGCCTCGGCCGACCTGGTGATCGGCGCGGTGCTCGTCCCGGGCGCCCGGGCACCCGTCGTCGTCACCGAGGACCTCGTGCGGGAGATGAAGTCGGGCACGGTGGTCGTCGACATCTCGATCGACCAGGGCGGCTGCATCGCCACGGCCCAGGAGACGACCCACGCCGACCCGGTCTACGAGGCCCACGACGTCATCCACTACGCCGTGGGGAACATCCCCGGCGCCGTTCCCAACACCGCCACCAACGCCCTCACGAACGCCACGCTGCCCTACGTGGTGGCCATCGCCGACGGCCTTCCCGAGGCGATCATGCGTCGGCCGGAGCTCCGGGCGGGCGTCAACGTCGCGGCCGGCCAGGTCACGCACAAGGCCGTGGCGGCGTCACTCGGCATGGAGCACGCCGACCCCCTGGACGCGCTCGGCTGGAGTTGATCGGTCAACCCACGGCGTCCCCCTGCCGATAGGAGGGCATGGCGCCGAACACCGGCCGCCCCCGTCGGGCGCGCATCGACTCACGACGACAGGGTCGCTTCGCCGTGCTCTCCCTGGGCGTGGGGGTGGCCCTCATCCTCGTCTTCGCCCTCGTGTTCAGCGTCGCCTTCGGGTCGAAGGGCATCGCCGAGCACGCCGACGCCCTCCACAACGCCGACGAGGCGCTCCGGTCCGCAACGGTCGCCCGTTCCCAGGCCGGCCTGGCCGCCCATCTCACGGTCCTGGAGGAGGACTTCGGCTTCGACGCCGCCGACGGCATCGAGCTCGCCACCGGGGAGGCGCGCATCGCCCTCTCGGACCTGCGCGGGAGTCTCGAGGCGCTCGAACGCAGCGTCGCTCCCCTGCCTCCCGGCACCGGAGCAGACTTTCTCGTCGCCGCGGAGGCGGTGCTCGACGCCCTCGACACCGGTGACGAGGAGACCGCCTCCCGCATCGCCGCCACCGACCTCGACGCCGGATTCCGCGACATCGTCGGGGTCATCGTGGCCATCCGCAACGAAGAGGCCACGGCCGTGGCGGCGGCGAACGACCTGATGGGCCGCATCGGTGACGCCGCCCGGTTCCTCGTGGCCTTCCTCGTCCCCACCGCGGCGATCGTCGTGTACCGGGAGCTGTCGAAGCGGCAGCAGCGTCAGAAGGAGCTGGAGTTCCGCCTCGAGACCGAACAGGAGATCGGCAAGGCGCGCGACGAGTTCGTGGCCAATGCCTCCCACGAGCTGCGGACGCCGCTCACCTCGATCTTCGGGCTCGCCCACGTCCTCGAGGAGGACGAGCACGTCGCCGAGTCGGAGACGGCCCTCGAGATGGTCAACCTCATCATCTCGGAGACCCACGACCTCTCGCGCATGGTCGACGACCTGCTGACCACGGCACGCCTCGACGCCGATGCGCTGCACTTCCAGTTCGAGGACGTGGACGTGCTCGAAGAGGTCCAGGAGGTCGTCGAGCCCATGCGCCGATCCGGCATCGAGGTCGCCGTCGACGTGCGGCCCAGCCTGGTCCGCTCGGACCGGCTCCGGCTGCGCCAGGTGCTGCGGAACCTCGTCTCCAACGCCGCGAAGTACGGCGGCGACCGCATCCGGATCCGGGGCGGCGTCGAGAGCGGCTGGTACGAGCTGCGGGTGGAGGACGACGGCGAGGGCATCCCCCCCGAGCTGGAGGGCCGGCTGTTCCAGCGGTACCTCCACGAGGGCGACGTGCCGCTCGTGCTCGGATCGGTGGGCCTGGGCCTGTCGATCGTGCGCGCGTTGTCGGAGGGGATGGGCGGTGCCGTGTGGCACGAGCGGGAGGACGGATGGACGTGCTTCGTCGTCCGTGTCCCCCTCGCCGCGACCGGGCCCGGCGACCAGCCCCGCTTCGCCGAGCCGGCTCTCTACCGGCGTCGGCGCGAGCTGACCGGGGCGGGTGCCGACGGTCCGGCCGACGCCGCGGTCGACGTGCGCATCGAGCCGGCCGTCACCGACCCCACCCCCGAGACCGCCGAGCGGCCTCGCTCGGAGACCCCCGACATTCTGTCCTAGCTGGGGTTTTCGGCTCACGTCATCGGCCCGTTCTGCCGATGAACGAACCATGCGACGACGCGCCGCCCCCAGCGCGCGCCTCGTGACGCGCACCCGTCGGGTGATCGCACGCGTCCGAAGGCGCCGGTGGATCGCGCTCGTCCTCCTGGGCCTCGTCGCGGCCGTGACGCTCCAGGGCGGCCCGCCGTCGCCGTCCGACGCCGTCGTCACGTCGCCGGCCACGGGCCGCCTCGTCTGGGCCCAGAGCGGCTCGACCACCCCACGGACGGCCGCCTGGGACGCCAGCTCCTGGTCCGCGGCGGCGTCAACGGTCACCGGCATCGGCGAGTGGCGGATCCTCCAGACCGCCGAGGCGCCCGGCCGGGACGAGCTGATCGCCGTAGGGGTCGACAGCGGCGGCGTCGTCGACGCCATGCGCTGGGACGGCGCAACGTGGTCGGCGGTCCCGCTCAATCCGCTGTCGACCGTCAGCGAGAGCTGGTGGTGGGGCTTCGACGTGGCCTACGAGTCCCAGTCCGGCGACGCGATGCTCGTGTGGAACAACGGCACGACCGGCACCGAAGCGATCTCCTACGCCGTGTGGGACGGATCGGCCTGGTCGTCGGCCGCCACCATCACGACGCCGCTGTCGGGCGAGCCCCAGCAGATGACGCTCGCCACCAGTCCGATCTCCGACGAGATGGTCCTCGTGGCCTCGACGTCGGCGTCCGACGACTACGCCCTCGTCTGGGACGGCTCGGCGTGGGGAAACGGGATCACCCTGTCGGCGGGCACCGCCGACGAGCGCACGGACATCGCGGCCGCCTACGAGTCGCAGAGCGGCCACGCCCTCGTCGCCTACGGGGACGGCTCGACGGCGGTCCATCACCGCACCTGGGACGGCTCGGCGTGGAGCGCCGCGTCGTCGACACCGATCGCATCGGGCGCGGCCGGCGACGTCCGGTGGATCGACCTGACGGCCGACCCGTCCTCCGATCGGATCGCCTTGGGCGTGGTCACCTCCTCCGCGGACGTCTGGCTGGACGTGTGGGACGGGTCGGCGTTCTCCGCGAAGCAGCTCGGCTCCACGTCCGGCGGCGGCGACACCTTCCCGGGCGTCCGGGTGGGCTTCGAGGGCGTGTCGGGTGACGCCCTCGCCGTCTACTCGCTGTCGACGAACGCGGTCCAGTACCGGACGTGGACGCCGGGCGGCGGCTGGTCGGGCCAGGCCGCGGGCCCGGATCTCGGCAACGACCCGAACTCGCTCCAGTTGGCATCCGCCCCGGGCATCGACGAGCTCATGCTGGCCGCACAGGATTCCGACAAGGATCTCGTCCTCGCCGAATGGGACGGAACGGCCTTCGGCACCGCCACGCAGCTCGAGTCCGACACCGGGGAGGCGTCGAACCAGCCCTTCATGTTCGTCTGGGACGTGCACGCGACCGTGACCGGAACCGTGTTCGAGGACGTGGACTACGGCGGCGGCGACGGTCGGGATCTGGCCACGGCTGCGGCGGACGCCCCCGGATTCACCCTGCCGCGCGCCGGCGTGACCGTCGAGCTGTACGACGCGGCGGGGACCCTCCTCGGCAGCACCACCACCGACGCGGCCGGCGCCTACGAGTTCACCGGGGTGGCGCCGGGGACCCACTACGTCCGGGTGGTCGAGTCCACCGTGCCCTCGGGTCGGACCGGCGCCGACGGCTCCGAAGTGCTCGTCCAGACGTACCGGATCGACGGGCCCGGCGAGCCCGCCGGGACGGGCGCCACCAAGGTGGGCGGCGAGGTGCCCTGGCAGGCGGAGGCGCCGGCGAACAGCGGGACCCAGACCCTCACCGACGTCCAGTCCACCGCCGGCGCGTACACGCAGTCGATCGTCGAGATCGGCGTCGAGGCCGACGGGCGCGACGACGTCGACTTCGGCTACGCCTCGACGGTCGTGGTGAACGCCACCGACGCCGGGCGGGGCTCACTCCGTCAGGTGATCCGGAACGCCAACCTCCTCGGCGACGACGCGAGCCTGTCCCAGGACGGTCTCGCCGCGGGGTTGGAGTACGCCGTCTTCCGGATGTCCACCGGCGATCCCGGCTACGCCTCGGGGTTCTGGACGATCACGAACTCGGCGACGCTGCTGGATCCGGTGACGACGCCGCTGGCGATCGACGCGACGACCCTGCCCGCCTACGCCGGCGACCCCCTCGTCTTCCTCGACGCCGGCGCCGTCGTCGACGCCGACCCCAACGCCCTCACCCTCCAGGGCGCGGGATCGGTGGTCCGGGGCGTGGCGATCGGTAACTCGCCCGACGACGCCATCGAGATCGAGGCCACCGGCGTGGCCGTCGAGTCGACGTGGATCGGCATCGACCCCGCCGGGGGTGCCGCCGGGAACACCTACGGCATCTGGATCAAGGCGAACGACGCCAGGGTCGGGGGCGACGGCGTGGGCAACGTCGTCGTGAACACGACGAACTACGGCATCGGCGTGGACACCGGGGTGTCGGGCACCGTGATCGCGGGCAACCGGATCGGGGTCACCGAGGCCGACGTCGCGGCGGGCAACGCCGACGGCGTCCGGTTCGTCGCCGACGCCGGGGCGGCGACGATCGGGGGCGCCGGCGGGCTCCAGAACGAGATCGCCCACAACACCGCCTTCGGCGTCGTCGTCGAGAACGGGTCGAGCGCCGGGATCCGCCTGGCGGCCAACTCGATCCACGACAACGGCGGCATCGGGTTCGACCTCAAGGGGGAGGGGCACACCAACAACGACGGCGGCGACGGGGACTCCGGGCCCAACGGACTCCAGAACCACCCGGTGCCGACGTCGGCCTCGGCCACCGCGTCGCAGGTGGCCGTCCAGGGCTCGTTCGACTCGGCTCCCTCGACCACCTACACCTTCGACGTGTACGCCAACGGCGCCACCGATCCGTCGGGCTACGGGGAGGGTGAGCGCTGGCTGGGCTCGGACACGCACACGACGGACGGCGACGGCGCCGGTTCGTTCTCGGTGTTCGTGTCCGCCTCGGCCACGACGAGCGAGTACGTCACGGTGACCGCCACCGCCCCCGACGGGAGCACGTCGGAGTTCTCCGCCGCCGTCGCCGTGACCGCCGACGGCGTCGCCCCCGTCTTCGATCAGGATCTCGGCAACCGCACCGACGCCGAGGGCGCCGCGGTGTCCATCGCCTCGGGGGCGACCGACGCCGACGGCGACACCCTGACCTACTCGGCGACCGGGCTCCCGCCGGGGGTCTCGATCGATCCGGACACCGGCACGATCTCGGGGAACCCCGCCTATCTGAGCGCCTACGGCTCCCCGTACTCCGTCACCATCACCGTCACCGATCCGGTGGGCCTCACCGACACCGACTCCTTCACCTGGACCATCCTCGAGAGCCAGGGCCTGCTGTTCTCGACCCGTGACGTCGTCTCTGGGAGCGGGGCGGCGTCGGTGGCGTCCTGGGACGACGGGACCGCGCTGTCCTTCGGTCAGCCCGGGTACGATCCCGAGCCCACCGGCACGTCGGGAACGGTCCTCGTCGCCGCGGTCCTGAACGCCCTGGGCGCCGACGACATCGCCGGCCTCCACGTCGTCGAGACCGCCCTCACGATCGGCTCGTCGCCGTCGGTGACCGTCCAGCCGGGGGACCTCCTCTTCTCTATGGACACGTCGTCGACCCTGACGTCGACCAACTCGCTGAGCGCCGACCGCGAGGACGTCGTGCTCTTCCGGCCCGACACGCCCGGCGACTACTCGGCGGGGACCTTCACGATGGTCCTCGACAACCCGCTCGGAGCCGAGCTGCGCGGCATCACGCTCGTGGAGGCCGACACGGTCGTCGGCGATGTGACCGTCCCGGCCGGCGAGTTCCTCGTCGTGACGTCCGGCGGGTCCGAGAACGGCTCGGTGAAGCAGCTGTCGGTCACGGCCACGGGGGCGGGCACCACGTCCGCGTCGGCGATCGTCCTGCTCGACGAGATGGAGATCCCGAATCCCGCGCAGATGTGGGGTCTCGACCTGCTCGAGCGGGCCGCCGACGGTCTCCCCGCCGGGACCATCCTCGTGACGCTCGAGAAGGCGACGACGATCGGATCCAACGGTCTCGCCGTGGGCGATCACGACATCGTGGCCCTCGACGTGACGGCGACGACGGCGGGAGGCGGCCCGGCCTCGGTCACCGCGTCGGTCCATCTGGCCCTCGGGGAGGTCGGCTTCGACGACTCGAAGGAGATCTGGGACGCCCTCGCCTTCGTAGGCGTGCCCAACCCGCCCGTCTTCTCCCAGGACCTCGGCGACCGCACCGACGCCGAGGGCGACGCCATCGCGATCGACGCAGGGGCCACGGATCCCGACGGCGGCCCGCTCGCCTACTCGGCGACGGGCCTGCCGCCCGGCATCGCCATCGACGTGGAGACCGGGGCGCTCGGCGGCACCCTGCAGTACTCGGCGGCCGCCGGCTCGCCCTACGCCGTGGAACTCACGGTCACCGACCCGACGGGCCTCACCGACACCGACACCTTCACCTGGACCGTGACCGACACGCCGGTCAGCCTGGCCGTGTCGAAGGCCTCCGACGCCGCCGGCTCCGTGAACCCCGGCGACCGGATCGGCTACACGATCACGGTGGACAACACGTCGGGCACCACGCTGACGGGCATCTCGGTGAGCGACCCGCTCCCGTCGGGGACGACGGCGGTCGCCGGCTCGACCTCGTACAGCGTCCCTGCGACCGTGCGGGACGACTTCGACGTCGAGGCCTCGTACGCCGGGAGCAACGGCACCCTGCCGTGGGCCGGTCCGTGGGTCGAGGACGACGGCGGGTCGGCGGACGCCGGACCGGACCGTGTCGTGTCCTCGGCGTATTGCGCGGCGGCGCCGTGCTTCCGCCTCGGCGGCGACAACGTCGGCGGCGAGAGCGTCGCACGCTCGGTGGACCTGTCTGCCGTCACGTCGGCCGACCTGTCCTTCTCGTATCGACGTCGCCACGACGAGGACGCCTTCACCTTCCACGTCGAGGCGTCGGGGAACGGCCTCGGATGGGCGACCCTCGGCTCCATCTCGGTGAACACGTCCGACGCCGGCCAGCAGTCCGCCACCTTCGATCTCACCCCGTACCTGGCTGCCGACACGGCGATCCGGTTCAGGGCCTCCAACGCCGACGTCGAAGACCCCACCTACATCTACGTCGACGACGTCGCGATCACGACCGATGCGACGATCACGCAGGCGGGCAGCGACCCGGCCGTGCTCGTCTCGGGCGTCGATCTCTACGACGGCGAGACGATGATCGTCACCTTCGCCGTCGACGTCGACGATCCCGTGTCCGTCGGGACGATCACGAACACCGCCACCGTCACCTCCGACCAGGCCCCCGGCGGGACCTGGGCCTCGGTGTCCGACGACGTGAACGACGCGCCCACGTTCGACCAGGACCTGGGCGACCGCAGCGACGCCGAGGGCAGCAGCGTGTCGTTCTCGGCCTCGGCCTCCGACCCCGAGGGCGGGCTGACCTACTCGGCGACCGGGTTCCCCGGCGGGGTCTCGATCTCGTCGACGACCGGCCTCGTGTCGGGGACCATCGACTACGACGCATCGGTGTCGTCGCCGTACTCGGTGACGATCACCGTCACCGACTCGGGCGGCCTCACGGACACCGACAGCTTCACGTGGACCGTGTCCGACACGAACCGCCCGCCCACCGTCACCAACCCCGGCGACCAATCGGACGCCGAGGGCGACGCGGTCGCCCTCACGGTCTCGGGTTCCGATCCCGACGGCGACACCATCACGTGGTCGGCCACCGGACTGCCGCCGGGACTGTCGATCGCCGCGGGCACCGGCGAGATCTCGGGCACCATCGACTACACGGCCGCCGCGGGATCCCCGCACGCGGTGACCGTGACGGCCACCGACGACGGCACGCCCACCGGGCAGACGTCGGTGTCGTTCTCGTGGACGGTGGCGAACACCAATCGTGCACCGGTCTACGACCAGGACGTGACCGACCAGGCCTCGTCCGAAGGGGACGCGATCACCCTGGAGGCGCCTGCCACCGACCCCGACGGGGAGACCCTCACGTATGCGGCCTCCGGTCTGCCCGACGGACTGGGGATCGACTCCGCCACCGGCACGATCTCGGGGACGATCCTGTACGTCGCCAACGCATCGTCGCCGTACTCGGTGACGCTCACCGTGTCCGATCCCGGCGGGCTCACCGACACCGACGTCTTCACCTGGACGGTGGCGAACACGAACCGGCCGCCCGACGCCGTCGACGACGCGCCGTCGACTCCCGAGGACACGGCGGTGACGTTCGACGCCCTGGCCAACGACTCCGACCCCGATGGCCAGACCGTCTCCTACGTCTCCCACGACGCGTCGACGATCACCGAGGGGACCCTCTCCTCCGACGGCGCGGGCGGCTTCACCTACACCCCTGATCCGGACTTCAACGGGACGGAGACGTTCGTCTACGTGATCACCGATGGCAGCCTGACCGATTCGGCCACCGTCACCATCACGGTCACGCCGGTTGCCGATGCGCCCGAGGTCGTCGACGACGCCTACGCCACCCCCGAGGACACGACGCTCACCGTGGCCGTCCCCGGCGTGCTCGCCAACGACCACGACGAGGACGGCGACGCCATCACCGCCGTCCTCGACACCGGTCCCACCGACGGCACGGTGACCCTGAATGCCGACGGGTCCTTCGAGTACGTGCCCGACCCCGGGTTCCGGGGCACCGACTCGTTCACCTACGTCGCCGACGACGGGGGCCTCGTCTCCGCCCCGGCGACGGTCTCCATCACCGTGGACTCCGGCGTGGGCACCGAACTCTGGTACCTCGGCTCCGACGGCACGACCGCGCAGGCGCGGCTGCCCTTCGAGTTCGACACGCCGACGGCGGCGTCCCTCCCCAACTACGACAGCGACCGCAACGCCGATCCGGGCCTCACGATCCGAAAGGGCGGCAGCGAGACGACCACCGACACGACGAAGTACCAGGAGTGGTCGGCGGTGCTCACCGAGGACCTCGTCCTCGACGGTCCGGCCCAGGTGGTCCTCTACTCGGCCGTCGCCGGGTTCGAGGTCAAGGCCGGGCATCCGTACGTGTGGCTGCAGGAGTGCGCCGGCGACGGCACGGGCTGCGTGACCTTCTCGTTCGGAGAGCTGCACCAGGACCCCTGGACCGCTTCGGGGGGCTTCGAAGCCAACACGGTGACACTGGGCAGCCTGGATCGCACCATCGCCTCCGGCCGCATGCTGGTGATGCGGATCGCCCAGAAGCACGAAGACACCTGGCACGCCTTCGACACCGCCGACAAACCGGCCCGTCTCGAGCTCACGGTCGCCAACAAGGCGCCGGTGGCCGTCGACGACGCGGCCACGACCGACGAGGACGTCGCCGTCACCGTGCCCGTCCTCGACAACGACACCGATCTCAACATCGACCCGGCGTCGGTGAGGGTGGCGGTGACGCCGACCATCGCGGGGTCCACCGCCGCGCCCGACGGATCGGGCGGTGTGGTGTTCACCCCGGCGTCCGACTGGAACGGCACCGACACCTTCACCTACGAGGTCTGCGACACCGGCGGGCTGTGCGACACCGCCGTCGTGACCGTCACGGTCGCTCCCGTGCCGGACGCGCCGGACGTCACCAATCCGGGGTCGCAGTTCGACGCCGAGGGGCAAGCGGTGTCGGTGGCGATGACCGGTTCCGACGTCGACGGAGACTCGCTCACGTGGTCGGCCGCCGGGCTTCCGCCGGGGCTGTCCATCGACCCGTCCACGGGCGTGGTCTCGGGGACGATCTCGTACGACGCGTCGCCGTCGTCGCCGTACTCGGTGGTGGTGACCGCCACCGACGACTCGCCTTCGGCGCTGGCGACGTCGGTCACCTTCGCCTGGAGCGTGTCGAACACGAACCGGGCGCCGGTCGTGACGAACCCGGGCGACCGCTCCGACGCCGAGGGCCAGACGATCACCTTCGCCGTGCCGGGCACCGATCCCGACGGCGACACGCTGACCTGGTCGGCCAGCGGTCTGCCACCCGGCCTCGTCATCGGCGCGACGACGGGCGTGGTCTCGGGCACGATCTCCTACGACGCGTCGCCGTCGTCCCCGTACACGGTCACCGTCACCGCCACCGACGACGGGTCGCCGAACCTCGCGGACACGGTGACGTTCGCCTGGACGGTCACCAACACGAACCGGGCGCCGGTCGTCGACGGGACGGCCGATCGCACCACCGCCGAGGGGGCGTCGGTATCGGTGACCGCCACCGGAACCGATCCCGACGGCGACACGATCACCTGGACCGCCACCGGCCTCCCCACCGGGCTGGCGATCGACGCCGCGACCGGCGAGATCTCGGGCACGGTGTCCTACGAGGCGGCCGGGACCCACACCGTCACCGTCACCGCCACCGACGACGGGTCGCCCAACCTCGCCGACAGCACGACGTTCACCTGGACGATCACGAACACGAACCGGGCGCCGACGCTGACCGATCCGGGGTCCCAGCTCGACGCCGAGGGCGACGTCGTCTCCCTCGCCGTGCCGGGGTCCGATCCCGACGGCAACGGGCTGACCTGGTCGGCCATGGGGCTCCCCGCCGGGCTCTCCATCGACCCGGCGACGGGTGTGATCGGCGGATCGATCTCGTACGCGGCGGCCGGATCCCACGCCGTGACCGTCTCGGTCGTCGACGACGGCTCGCCGGCCCTCGGCGACGACGTGGCCTTCTCGTGGGCCGTCACCGACACGAACCGAGCCCCGACCGTGGTCGACCCCGGCAGCCGCGTCGTGGCCGAGGGCGCCGACGTCTCCCTCGCGGTCGCCGGCTCCGACCCCGACGGCGACGCGCTGGCATGGTCGGCCGCCGGGCTCCCCGAGGGCCTGGCCATCGAAGCGGGAACCGGCGTGATCCTCGGGTCGCCGGGATACGAGACCGCCGGCATCCACGTGGTGACCGTGACGGTGACCGACGACGGAACACCCGAGCTGTCCGACGCGACGACCTTCGCCCTGGAGGTCACGGACACCAACCGCGCCCCCGTGGTGGGGGATCCCGAACCGGCTGCGCTCGCGGAGGACCAGCGCGTCGAGATCCCCGTCGACGCGTCGGACCCCGACGGCGACCCGGTCACCTGGTCGGCGACGGGCCTGCCCGACGGTCTCGCCATCGAGGCGGCCACCGGCGTGATTCGGGGGACCCTCGGGTACGCCGCCGCCGGGACGTACGACGTGACCGTGACCGCCACCGACGGGGGTACGCCGCCGCTGGAGGGCACGGTGGCCTTCTCCCTCGAGGTCCTCGACGTCAATCGCGTCCCCTCGGTGCCCGCGCCTGCGGATCGCGAGGACGTCGAAGGGGAGGCGATCGAGTTCGCCCCCGGCGCCACCGACCCCGACGGGGACGCGCTGACCTGGAGCGCGACCGGTCTGCCGCCCGGGCTCGAGATCGATCCGTCCACCGGACGGATCACGGGCGTGGTCGAGGAGGAGGGCGTCTACGAGGTGACCCTCGGCGTCGACGACGGCGCAGCGTCCGATGCGGCGACGTTCTCGTGGGCGGTGACGTCGCCCGGGCGCCCGGTGGTCCAGCCGATCGCCGACCTCGTGAGCATCGTGGGACAGTCCGTCTCCCGGACGGTGCAGGCGACCCATCCCGCCGGGTACGGCCTCACCTTCTCGGCCTCCGGCCTGCCCGAAGGCACCGGCATCGAGCGGAGCAGCGGACGCATCGCCGGGACCCCGGAGGCGACGGGGACGTACGACGTGGTCGTGACCGTGACGGGGGAACGAGGTCGGACGTCGACGGTGGGCTTCCGCTGGATCGTGGAGCCCGATCGCGCCCCCGTCGCCGTGCCCGACACCGCCTCCGTCGAGCGGCTCGTCGAGGGCGGCCCCGTCGTGGTCGAGGTGGACGTGCTCGCCAACGACGACGATCCCGAGGGCGGCGAGGTCACGATCGCCCGCGTCGTCCAGCCGCCGTGGGGCGAGGTGGAGATCGTCGACGGACGGCTCGTGTACCGCTCACCGGACCGCTTCAGCGGGACGGTCGAGTTCGCCTACGTCGTGATCGACCCCGTCGGCAACGAGGCCGAGGCGTCGGTGACGGTCACCATCGAGCCGCCGCTGGCCGAACAGATCGCGGCGCCGGCGGTCCAGTGGCGCCCGGACGAGGCAGCGAGGCCCTCGGTCTCCGTCGTGTCGCTCGACCCCTCCGTCGGCACCGAGATGGTGCTGGGCAGTGTCGTGCAGTCGCTCCACGTGCTCCGGGTGCCCCTCGATCTGCTCGGCGGCGCCGTGCTCTGGTCGCTCCTCCTGGGCGGAGCGGTGAACCTCGGTTTCCTCGCCAGGATCGGTATCCCCTGGTTCGCCCGCCGCCGCGGGTCGGGCAAGCGGTTCGTGGCGATCGTCATGGCGGGTCAGGGCGCCCGGGTACCCGCCCAGGAGCACCCCGGCACCGGGGCCACCGTGCACCGCTTCCTCGCCACCGATCGCGCCATCGAGGCGACGGGTCGGGTGGTCGCCGACGACGACGGCACCTGGGTGGAGGTCCTGACGCCCGAGGGGCCGGCCTGGGTGGCCGGCCACCACGTCACCGAGCACGTGGACCGGGCGGGCTTCGCGGAGGATCCCGCGGCACCCAAGGCGCTCGAGTCCTTCGTCGAGGCCCTCCGGGTCCGCGGCGACCTCCAGCCCCACGTGTCGCCGATGGGCCTGACGGTGGCCCACCACGGCCCGCTCGTGCACTATCCCCACGAGGTGCTCGACACCCTGCTCGAGGACGATCGCGACGTCCGGGTGTGGAAGGGCCGGAACCCGGCGTTCCCGGACTTCCGCGGCACCTTCGACGCGGCCGTCGCGACGAGCGTCCTCGACGCGTGGGACCACCCCCGCCGCGAGATCCTGGTCGACGAGGCGAGCGTGCCCTCGACGGTGATCCCCGTGGAGTTCACGAACTACCACGCCATGTCGATCGGGGCCGACCTCCACGGTCGTGAGCGGCTCGAACAGCGGGCGTGGCTCGTCTTCTTCGACTACGTCGACGGCGATCCGAAGGTCGTGGCCCTGGCCCGCGAGGGGTGAGGCGTGCGGCGACACCTAGCCTGTCGCCCATGAGCACCGCCGCCATCGTCCTCGCCGCCGGGGGCTCGACGCGCCTGGGCCGCCCCAAGCAACTCGTCGACCTCGACGGCCGACCCATGCTGGAACGGGTGATCACCGATGTCGCGGGCTGGCCGGTCGACGAGGTCCTCGTCGTGCTGGGAGCCGACGCCGAGGAGATCCTCGACGCGGTGGACGTCGGTGCGGCGACCGTCGTCCTCAACCCCGAGTGGGAGACGGGATCGGCGTCGTCGCTGCGCGCCGGCCTCGACCTGCTGACGCGTGGCCGCGCCGAGCGCGCCTTCGTGGTGCTGGGCGACGAGCCGGCCATCCCCGACGAGGTCCCCGCGGCACTGCTCGACGCCCTCGCCGAGCGCCGCACGCCCGCTGCGGCCCCCGTGTACCGGTACCAGCGGGGCACACCAATCCTCGTCGACCGTTCGCTGTGGGCACGGCTCATGAGCCTCGACGGCGACGTCGAGCCGGGGCGGCTCTTCGACGCCCATCCCGAGTGGGTGACCGACGTCCGCGTCGACCATCTCCCGCCCCGGGACGTCGACACGGAGGACGACGTGGCCGATCTCGACGCGGGCCGCCGGACCCGGTGACGGACCGGCGGGAGACCGTTGTATGCTCGACGCTCCGTGGCCCCAGCGGCCCGGCGCACCTCCAGGAGAAGGGAACACCATGCCGTCCATCGCCGCCATCGAGGGCCTCGGGGTCAGGAATGCGACCAAGCTCCGCAAGGCGCGTATCCGGACCACGGAGCGGCTCCTGAAGGTGGCGGGCGACCGGTCCGGTCGGAGAGCCCTCGCCGAGGAGACGGGCCTGGAGCCCAAGCAGATCCTCGCATGGGTGAACCGGGCGGACCTCATGCGGGTAAAGGGCGTCGGCGAGGAGTACTCGGATCTCCTCGAGCGGGCCGGTGTCGACACCATCAAGGAGTTGCGGCGCCGGAATCCCCAGAACCTGTTGGCGGCGATGCTGGAGATCAACGATCGCAAGCGGCTCGTGCAGCGCGCCCCCACCGCGTCGATGGTGGAGGCGTGGGTGGAGCACGCCAAGACCCTCGACCCCGTCGTCACGCACTGATCAGCGGACGTCCTTCGCCACCTCCAGGTCGGGGATGGCGAGATCCCAGGTCTCGGCGGCGAGCTGGAGGGCGTCGAGGACGATCGGGGCGGCCTGGACGCCGGTGGGGGTGTGCTCCGCTTCCACCTGCATCTGGACGATGCCCCCGAACGACGCCGGCCCGAGGGACAGCGTGCCGTGGGCGTGCTCCTCGTCGTCCGCTCGTTCGACCGTCCCGTCCGCCAGCGTGATCGGGATCTTCATCGTCTCGTCCATCGTGCGTTCGACGGGCAGCATGCCGCGCAGGATCCGGTTGGCGTCGGCGGCCTCGATCGCCACCGCCTCGAGCTCCTCGGGCCGGTAGTCCAGATCGTCTCCGGCGATGAGGGCCCGGTGGATCCCCAGGAGGGGCAGGTCCGATCCCCGGACGATGGCGAACAGGCCGCCCCCGAATCGCGGGTTCAGCTCGGTGGGCCGGAACCCCGCGGCGGTCATGACGCCGTCGATGGTGAAGGCGCCCCGGAAGCCGTGCTCGGTGCGAAGGAACGCTCCCATTCGCCGGGCGGCGGCGCGCATGGCGTCGCGGTCGGCGGGCGGGGGATCCCACGTCGTCGCCGTCCCTCCGTAGCGGAGCCTGGTCGACGCCGTGTGGCGGAACGTGATCAGTTCGACGGGGCGGAAGGCGACGACGGCGTCGGGGAAGACCATGCCGTGGATGGAGCAGGGCACGCCCTCGAGGAACGGCATGACCCGGACCCGGGTGCCGTGCTCGGCCATGAAGGCGGCGGCCTCCGCGAGGTCGGCGTCGGTGCGCACCCAGCGGGTGTACTCGCCGCCGCCGTGCCAGCCCTCGGTCGTGTCACAGGCCCAGGCGGTGCCGAGACCCCGATCGAACTCGCGATGCGCGGCGGCAAGGGAGGAGCGCTCGGCGGGGACGACGACCGACGGCTCGCGGGCGATGCCGGCGGCGTCCCAGAGCCCGTCGACGGTCAGCTTGTCCTCGAGCCGGACCCAGGCGGCGGGGCGCGCCCCGCGGGTGGGGCGGCCGGCGAGCTCGAACTCCGTGTCGAGGAACGAGGGCAGCACCACTGCCGCGCCGTCGGGGTCCCAGGCGCGGATCCGGTCGAGGACGTCGGGGGGCAGGTTTCGCAGCGCGTCGTCCATCGCCCGGATGCCCGTGAGCATGGGTGTGTCGGTGGGCCCCGGGTCGAGGTCGAGCACGGCGATCTCGGCGTGCTCGGGATCGGGGAGGTCGCCGGTCCCCGTCGATCCGGCGATCACGAAGGGCTTGGGCCAGCCCTTCTCGTGGAACTCCCGCACCGGTTCGGTGAAGACGGCGAGCACCTCGGACGCGAGGATCCACTTCCGTCCGGCCACCGTGCCGTCGGTGAGATCCTTCCAGTGCGAGACGTCGGCCATGGCCGGAGCCTAGGGACGCGCCAGGGCCCCGGGCGGGAACCCGGGGCCCTGGGAGGGAGGTCGCTGGGCTAGGAGCCGGACTTCGTCGAGCTCTTCGCCGTCGTCTTCTTCGTGGTCGAGGCCTTCGAGGCCGTCGACTTCTTGGTCGTCGTCTTCGCGGCCGGCTTCTTGGCCGTGGTGGCCTTCTTCGCCGGGGCGGCCTTCTCGGCCGGCTTCTCGGACTCGGGCACGAAGTTGTCCCGCCAGTTGGCGAGGACGTCCTCGAGCTGGTCGCGCAGCTTCTCGACGCGGCCCTGGAGCTGGTCGAAGTCGACGCGCTCGCGGAGCTCGTCGATGGTGGCCCGCTCGCGGAGCTGGTCGGCGAGGCGTTCGCCTTCGGTGGCCCAGGCCTCGAACTCCTTGCGAGCGGTGTCGCTCAGCTTCGTGCCGTACTCCATCGCCCGCTTCGTGGCGACGGCCGGCGCTCCGACCACGGCGTACGCGGCCTTCTGGGCCTGTTCGAACACGGCCTTGCCGGTCTTCTCGGCGGTCTCCCGCATCTCGGTGACCGATTTCATGGGGTCTCCTCCTCGTCGGTGCCGACGAAGCTCCGGTAGATCTCCGCCAGCGCTTGTTTCTGGTGTTCTGTCAGGCGCTGGTCGGATCGGATGGCCGTCTCGACCTCGGGCGCCTCGTCCCGTTCCAGCCAGCCGGCCCGTTCGTACAGCGTCTCGGCGCTGATGGACAGCGCGCGGGCGATCGACTTGAGGATCTCCGCGGAGGGGTTCCGCAGGCCCCGTTCGATCTGGCTGAGGTAGGGGTTGGAGATCCCGGCCTTCTCGGCGAGCTTCCGCATGGAGATCGCGCTGCGCTCCCGCTGGGTGCGGATGAACTGTCCGAGTTCCGAGACCTGGTGCTGGATCATTGCTTGCAGCATATCGCAGAGTGCTAACTATTGCAAGCGCTAACAAACGCGAGCACCATGAACGGGACCGGCGCCATCGGAGCGGCGGTAGCCTGTGCGCCCCCGAGCCCAGGTGACGGATGGGCACCGACCGAGGTGACGAGTCGATGATCATCGTGATGCGGCCCGATGCGACGCGCGAGGACGTCGACCACGTCGTCGATCGGCTCGAGGGCGCCGGATTCCAGGCCCACATCTCCGAGGGTCAGCTGCGCACCGTGATCGGCGCGATCGGCGACCGGGCGCTCATCCAGCAGATGCCCTGGGAGGCCATGTCCGGCGTCGAGCGGGCCGTCCCGGTCCTCAAGCCCTTCAAGTTCGTGAGCCGCGAGTTCCAGCCGGAGGACACGGTCGTCGACGTCGGCGGGGTCCCGGTCGGAGGCGACCATTTCGCCGTCATCGCCGGGCCGTGTGCCGTCGAGACCCGAGATCAGCTGTTCGCCTCGGCGGCCGCCGTCGCCGAGGCCGGAGCGACCATCCTGCGGGGCGACGCCTTCAAGCCGCGTACCTCGCCGTACTCCTTCCAGGGCCTGGGCGAGGAGGGGTTGAAGTTGCTCGCCGAGGCGCGCGAGGAGTTCGGGATGCCCTTCATCGCCGAGGTCCTCGACCCCCGCGACGTCGAGCTCGTCGCCTCCTACGCCGACCTCGTGCGGGTCGGGACCCGCAACATGGCCAACTTCACGCTCCTCGCCGAGCTGGGCCGCCAGCCCCGACCGGTGCTCCTCAAGCGGGGCTTCACGGCGACGATCGAGGAGTGGCTCAACGCCGCCGAGTACATCTACAAGGAGGGCAACCACCAGATCATCCTGTGCGAGCGGGGGATCCGGACCTTCGAGACGGCGACGCGCAACACCCTCGACATCTCGGCCGTGCCGGTCGTCCAGGCGATGTCCCATCTGCCGGTCATCGTCGACCCCTCGCATTCGGGCGGGAAGGGCTCCCTCGTGCCCTCTCTGACGCGTTCCGCCGTCGCGGTCGGCGCGGACGGCGTGATGATCGACGTTCATCCCCATCCCGAGACCGCTCTCGTCGACGGCCCCCAGGCGATCCTCCCCTCCGAGTTCGCGGCGCTCATGGACGACGTCCGGGCCCTCACGAGCGCCCTCCAGCGGGACTGACGGGCGTGACCCGCCGGGTCGCGGTGCTCGGCACGGGGCTCATCGGCGCCTCCATCGGGCTCGGGCTGCGGACCGCCGGCCACCGGGTGGTCGGCTGGGACCCGAACGCGTCGGCGCTCGAGGAAGCCGCCGGCCGCGGCGCCCTCGACACCGCGGCCTCCTCCGGCGACCGGGCGGTCGCCGGGGCGGACGTCGTCGTGCTCGCGGGCCCGCTGGACGCGGTGGTCGGCAGCGTGCGGTCGCTCGACACCGACGCCCTCGTCACCGACGTGGCCGGGGTCAAGGCGCCGGTCGTCGAGGCGGCGGCGCACCTGGACCGGTTCGTCGGCGGGCACCCGATGGCGGGGCGGGAGCGAGGCGGCCCGGGGGCCGCCAGCGGATCGCTCTTCCGGGGCGCGGGCTGGGTCCTCGCCACCGATCGGGCCGCCGAGGACGACCTCGGTGCGGTGGAGGGCCTGGTGCGCGACCTGGGTGCGCGGCCCATCCGGGTGACCGCCGACGAGCACGATCGGGCGGTGGCCGTCGTGAGCCACCTGCCGCAGGTGCTCGCCGCGACCCTCCTCGAGATGGCCGGTGACCGGCCGGGCGTCCTCGATCTGGCCGCCGGCAGCTTCCGCGACCTCACCCGGGTGGCGTCCTCCGACCCCGGCATGTGGGCCCCGGTCCTGGCCGCCAACCGGGAGGTCCTCGGCGACGTGATCGAGTCCCTCGCCACGCGATTGCGGACCTGGCCGCCCGACGCCGAGGCCGGACGAACCGCCGACCGCCTCTCGTCCGCCGCGAATCTGCGGGCGACCCTGGCGCCGCCCGTGGTGGCGGTGCGCGTGGCGCTCGTCGACCGACCCGGTGAGCTGGCCCGTGTGGGACGGGCGCTGGCCGAGACGGGCGTGGACGTCCGGGACCTCCAGCTCCGCCACGGTCCCCACGGCGGCGGGGGCGTGCTCACGATCTCGGTGCGGCCCGGCGAGGCGGCGGCACTCGCGGAGGGGCTGACCACGGAGGGCCTCGACGTCGTCGGGACGGCCTGACTACCGCTCCGCGTCGAGCAGGCGGAGGAGCGCCACGGCTCCCAGCAGCATCCCGCTCGGGATGCAGCGTTCGTCGACGGTGAACTCGGCGGAGTGCAGATCGAGGCTCCGGTCGCCCACGCCGGCCCCGAGGCGGACCAGCGCTCCGGGAATGCGTTCCAGGAACCACGAGAAGTCCTCGGAGCCGAGGCTCTGCTGGGTGGGGAGGACGCTGCGGTCGCCGAGCGCCTCGATGGCGGCGTCCCGAACCACCCCGACGATCCTGGCGTCGTTGATCACCGGCGGGGAACCCGGCTCGTAGGAGACCTTCGCCGTCGCCCCGAGCGGCGTGACGATGTCGTCGACGATCTCGGCCACGGTCCCGGGCAGCGCCCGCCAGACGTCGAGGTCGAAGAGCCGGATCGTCCCGCCCACGTGGACGGCGGTCGGGATGACGTTCTCGGCGGCACCGCCCTGGATCCGGCCGAACACGGCGGCGATGGGGAGCCGGGGGTCGGTGCGGCGCTGGAGCATCGCCGGCAGGTCGATGACGAGCTTGGCGGCGGCGTGGACGAGGTCGACGGTCTGGTGGGGCCGCGAGGTGTGGCCGCCGGGACCCGACAGCTCGATGTTGAGACGGTCGGAGGCCCCGGTGATGGCGTCGGACCTGAGCCCGACCGTGCCCGGCGGGATGGAGGGGTCCACGTGGAAGGCCAGGATCGAGGCCACGTCGTCGACGACCCCCTCGCCGACCATCTCGGCGGCGCCCCCGGGGATGATCTCCTCCGCGGGTTGGAACACGAACCGGATCGTCCCGGCGACCGGCATGCCGTGGAGGACACGGGCCATCCCGGCGGCCACGGCCGTGTGCACGTCGTGACCGCAGGCGTGCATGGTTCCGGGCGTGCCCGAGGAGAAGGGCTCGCCGGAGGCCTCGGTGATCGGGAGGGCGTCGAGATCGGCCCGGAACGCCACCGTCGGGCCTCGACCGTCGCCGACGTCCACCGTCAGGCCGGTCTCGCCGTGGCGGACCTTCGGGTCGAGCCCCCCGCCCGCCAGGAAGTCAGCGACGGCGGCCGTCGACCGGAACTCGTGCCACCCCAGCTCCGGGTGGTGGTGGAGGTCGCGGCGCAGCGCCACGACGTCGTCGGCGAGGTCGGCGACCGTGGAGCGCAGGGACCGAAGGTCGGGTTCGGGCATCGGGGGAGCAGGCTACTCCGGCCGGGGTTCCCAGGTCCCTAGGATCGGCGCATCGCCGTCGACGCCCTCCTCGCAGAGCTCCGGACGCTGGTGCGCACGGAGCTCGTCCCCGCCGAGCCCCGGCTCGAGGAACTCGGCGCCGTCCCCGACGAGTTCACCGACCGGTTCCGCGAGCTCGGCCTGTTCGGGATCACCATCCCCGCCGAGTTCGGCGGCCTCGGCCTCGGACTCGTCGACCAGGCCCGGGTCATGATCGAGCTGACCTACGCCTCGGTCGTCTATCGCTCTCGGCTGTCCACGACGGTGGGCCTCACCTCCCAGGCCGTGCTCCGGGAGGGGACCGACGAGCAACGGGCCCGCGTGCTGCCCCGATTCGCCACCGGCGAGTGGACCGGAGCGTTCGCCCTCACCGAGGAGCACGCCGGCTCCGACGTCACCGGGGTGCGCACGACGGCCCGCCGGGACGGCGACGCCTACGTGCTCGAGGGCCGGAAGCGCTACATCACGAACGCCCCCGACGCAGACGTGTTCGTCGTCGTCGCCAGGACGGGCGACGAGCGGCGCGCGGGGCTCTCGGCCTTCCTCGTGGAGGCGGGCACCCCGGGTTTCGAGCCGGGGCCTCCCGTCCCGATGATGGGCCAGGCCGGCTCGCGGGTCTCCGAGATCGAGATCCGGGAGTGCCGCGTCCCCGCCGGGAACCTGATCGGCGGGATCGAGGGACGCGGCCTCGAGACGGCGCTCGCCGGCATCAACGCGGCGCGTCTGCACATCGGTGCGACGTGCGCAGGCCAGTGTCGCCGGCTCACCGACGAGGCTCTCGCGCACGCCCGCGACCGCGAGCAGTTCGGGAAGCCCCTGGTCGAGATCGAGGCCGTCGGCGCGATGTTCGCCGACTGCGAGGTCGACACGCTCGCCGCCACCGAGACGACCCTCGGCGTCGCCCGGCGTGCCGAGGCGGCGGGCGGCGTTCCCCACGAGGAGATCGCCGCTGTGAAGCTCTTCACGACCGAGGCGCTCGGCCGGGTGGCCGACCGCGCCGTGCAGGTGCTCGGCGGCCTGGGATACATCCGGGGGCATGCGGTCGAACGGCTGTATCGGGACGCCCGGCTGTTCCGGATCTTCGAGGGGACGTCGCAGATCCAGCAGCGAGCCATCGCCCGGGCGCTGGCCAAGCGGGACCGCTGATGCGCGCCGTCGTCTGCCGACAGCACGGCGAGCCCGAGACCCTGGCCGTCGACGAGCTGCCCGACCCCGAGCCCGGACCGGGCGAGATCCTGATCGACGTCGACGCCGCCGCGGCGGCCTATCACGACGTCCTGCAGGTGGCCGGCTCGCACCAGGTCCGCCACGAGGTCCCCTTCGTGCCCGGGATGGAGGCGAGCGGGACCGTGGCGGCACTCGGCCCGGACGTCGACGGGCCGCCGCCCGGGACGCCCGTGGTCTCGCTCATGCAGGGCGGTGCGATGGCCGAGCTCGCCGTTGCCGATGCCACGCAGGTGTGGCCGACCGGTGAGGGGATCGCACCGGTCGATGCGGCGGCCATGGCCATGGCGTTCACCACCGCCTACTGCGGACTCCGGTGGGAGGCCGACGTGCAGCCCGGGGAGTGGCTGCTCGTCACCGGAGCCGCCGGAGGGGTGGGACTGGCCGCCGTCGACGTGGGGGCGGCCATGGGGGCGAGGGTGATCGCCGTGGCGTCGTCGGAGGCCCGGCTCGAACACGCTCGCGACCGCGGAGCCGAGCATCTCGTGGACTACACGTCCGGGTCGATCCGTGAGACGGTCGACGAGGTGACCGACGGACAGGGCGTCGCCGTGGCGTTCGATCCGGTGACCGGGCCGCTCTACGAGGACGTCGCCCGCTCCATCGGATGGGGAGGCCGACACGTGATCGTCGGGTTCGCCGGCGGGGAGATCCCCCGCATCCACGCCGGCCGACTCCTCGTCAAGAACCGCCGGGCGCTCGGGCTCGTCATGTACCACTACCGGTTCCATCGACCCGAGCGCATGGCGGCCGCGGTACGCGACCTGTTCGAGTGGCGACGATCCGGCCGGATCGAACCCCTCGTCAGCCGGGTCGGCGGCCTGGAGGACCTTCCCGGGATGCTGACCGACATCAGGGACCGGCGTGCGGTGGGGCGGTTGGTCGCCGAGATCTGATCCGTCGCGTTCGCCGCCGCCCCTGACCGGGTCCTCCGGTCGCGCCGGCGCACCTAGGATCGGCGGCATGCGGGTGCTCGTGGACGGCTCGACGGTGGAGGCCGACGACGCCTCGGTCTCCGTCTTCGACTGGGCCGTCCAGCGGGGTTTCGGGGTCTTCGAAGTGGTCCGCTCCTACGGCGGCGCCCCCTTCCACCTCGGCCCCCACCTCGACCGTCTCGAACGGAGCGCCGCCGCCCTCGCCCTCACGCTCCCGGACCGGAAGGATCTCGACGACTGGGTCCGGCGGGTGGCCGACGCCGGCGGCGACTGCCAGGTCCGGGTGATCGTCACCGGCGGCGGGCGGGATCCCCTCGTCGACGTCCCCGGCCGCACGATCGTGGCGTGGGAGCCGCTCTCGCCCGTGCCCGACCTCCTCCGGGTGCTCCCGATGACGGCGCACTGGCATCCCGGCGAGGCCGCCGGACCGCTGTACGGCATCAAGTGGCTCTCCTACGCTCCCAACATGGCCTCGAGCGACCTGGCGCGGCGGCAGGGCTTCGACGACGCCCTCCTGTCGTCCCGGGACGGATGGGTGCTCGAAGGCCCCACCTTCTGCGTCGCCTGGGTCGCCGACGGCAGGATCGAGACGCCGGAGCTCGGCCTCGGGATCCTCGCATCGATCACCCGGTCCACGCTGTTCGAGACCGCCGACGCCGTCGGGCTCGACGTGGTGGAGGGGCGGTGGTCCCTCGACCGGGTGCTCGGCGCCGAAGAGGTGCTCGCCCTCTCCACGACGAAGGAGGTGGCGCCGATCGGAACGGTCGGCGATACCGAGGTCTCGACGGGTCCCGTCGCCGGCCGCCTGCTCGCCGCCTTCCGCGACCTCGTCGCCGCGGAGTCGTGAACGTCCGGTCCCTCGTGACCGCGGTCGACGAGCTCTACGAGCGGGCGGTGACCCGGCCCGGGGACGTCGACGACGGCGTCCTGGCCCGCTGGCTCGAGGACCAGGCCGCCGGCCTGGAACCCCCCGTCGATCGCGAGGTCGCCCGGCTCCTCCGCCGCGCCGCCCGCACGGCGCGGCGCCTCGCCCGCGTCCGGAGCCGCCGAGGCGGCGACGTCGTCGACTGGCGCCACGGGGTGGACGACGCGCTCGGCTCGGCGGGGTGGCGGGTCCAGCTCGACCTCGCCCGTCGCGGGCTCGACCTCCATCCCGACCCCGAACTCTACGAGGAGGCGCGTGCGCGGTACCGGGCGGTCCACTTCACCGACTGGCCGGTGACGTACGAGGAGATCGTGGCCCGTCACGAGGGCTGAGCGGACGCGGTTCGCGTCAGAGCAGGAGCGTGGCGATCGCCAGGAAGCCGCCGAAGCCGACGAGATCGGTGACGAGCGTCAGGAAGATGTTCGATGCCAGCGCCGCGTCCTGGCCCATCCGGTCGAGGGCGACGGGGATCCCGGCGCCCGCCACGTTGGCGATCACCATGTTGGCGAAGGCCGAGATGGCGATGACGATCCCGATTCGGGTCTCCCCGGTGAAGCCGCCCGCGATGATCCCCGAGACGATGCCGATGGCGATCCCGTTGATCACCCCGACCACCGTGGACCGCCAGATCACACGCCGCGCCCATTGGGCCGGCAGCGTCTCGACGGCCATGGCCCTGATGACGACCGCCTGGCTCTGGGCGCCACTGTTGCCGCCGACCGACGCCACGACCGGCATGTAGGCGGCGAGCACGGCGAGCTCGTCGATGATCGGCTCGAACCAGCTCACCACGATGGCGACGAGGAAGATGGTCCCGAGGTTGACGACGATCCACGGCAGCCGGCTGCGGACCGATCGGCCGACGGGGGTGAACACCGTCTCGTCCGCACCCGCTCCGACCATCGCCGCGATGTCCTCCGTGGCCTCCCGCTGGACGGCGTCGATGACGTCGTCGATGACCACCATCCCCCGCAGCACCCCCCGGTGGTCGACCACGGGCATCGCCCGGTAGTTGTACCGGCGGATGAGCTCGGCCACCTCCTCGCGGTCGGTCTCCGTTCGGACCGCCACGGGGTCGGGGATCATGACCTCGTCGAGGGGATCGCCGGGGCGGGCGAAGACGAGCTCCCGGAAGGACACGACACCGATGAGACGGCCGGCGTCGTCGACGACATAGACGTAGCTGAGGTCTTCGACGTGCTGGTGGAGCCGACGGAGCGACTCGATCGCCTCGCCTGCGGCGATGGCGCCCGGGAGCGTCGCGATGTCGGTGGACATGAGGCCGCCGGCGGAGTCGGGTGGGTAGGCGAGCAGCTCGAGGATGCCGTCGAGGGCGGATTCCTCGAGGTGCTCGAAGACCTCGGTTCGCGTCGCGGCATCCAGGTGGCCGACGATGTCGGCGGCCTCGTCGGCGGGGAGTTCGGCGATGAGCGGCGCCGCGCTCTCGGCCGGCAGCTCCTCGAGCACGTCGGCCGCTGCCTCGTGGCGCATCTCCTCGAGGACGTCGGCGGCGTGGTCGAGGTCGAGGGCGACGATGATCTCGGCGGCCGCCTCCTCGTCGATGGCCTCGAGGACGTCTGCGGCGTCGTGGGGGTCGGCCTCGGCGAGCGACTCGAACTGGGCCTGGTGGGTGTCGAGGTACTCCTCCGCCTCGCGGGGGCGGCGGCGCGCCAGCTCGCGCAGGGCGAGGCCGAAGTCCCGGGGGCGGCGGAGGCGGAGCTTCATGTCCGACAGTCAAGCACCTGTGCCGGACGGCGAGGGGTCCCACCGAAGATGGGCCCGCCGCGGCGCGGCGGGCCGATCCCGGTGGGTTGCAGGCTCCCTAGGGGGGCAAGGGAGGCCTGCGGGTGGGGCGCCCGTGGGGCGCCGGACGACAGCCTAGAGGGTGGCGGATCGGGGGCAAACCGTGCCGGTATGCGGATCCCGGCATACGGGTGGGTCGCCGCGTCGTAGGCTTCGTCGCCGTGTACGCGTTCGACGAGCACACCCGGGTGGAGCGGATCGGCGAGGCCCGCTGGTCGGGTGCCGTCGCCGACGTCTACAACGTGGGCTCGGCGCCGAACGGCGGGTACCTGATGGCGATCGGGGCGCGGGCTCTCGCCGGGGACCTCGCCCATCCCCATCCGCTGACGGTCACCGCCCACTACCTGCGGCGGTCCGAGAACGGGCCGGTCGAGATCCGCACCACCGTCGTCCGCGAGGGACGGACGCTGTCGACGGGCGCGGCCTCGCTGTTCCAGGACGGCCGCGAGGTGGTTCGGCTGCTGGCCACCTTCACCGACCTCGAGACCGCCGAGGGACCCTCCCACGTGTCGGCCTCGGCGCCCGACCTGCCCGACCCCGAGGATCTCCCCTCGAGCGCGGACGTACCCGGCCTCCCGGCGGTGGTGCGGGCCTTCGACCACCGGCTGACACCGGCCAGCGTGGGGTTCGCCCTCGGGGTCGAGACGGGACGGGCCGAGGTCGAGGGGTACACGCGTTTCCCCGACGACCGGCCGGTCGATCCATTCGCGCTGCTCCTCGTCGCGGACGCGCTGCCGCCCCCCGTGCTGAACGTGGTCGAGGCGGACTGGGTACCGACCATCGAGATGACCGTGCACGTCCGGGCCATCCCGTCGCCGGGCTGGCTCTCGTTTCGCCTCGGCACCCGGGCACTCGTCGACGGGCACCTCGACGAGGACGGAGAGATCTGGGACCGATCGGGGCGTCTCGTCGCCATGTCCCGTCAGATCGCCCTCGTGCTGCCTCCCCGTGACGGCGGCCGTCGCGGTCCGCAGTAGCCTCCCCGGGGTCGAGGGAGGTGATCGTGGAGGAGCGACCGCGGCTCACGGCGTTCTCGCACGGCGCCGGCTGAGCGTGCAAGCTCGCCCCCGGCGAGCTGGCGCACGTGCTGCGCCGTCTGGACAACCTGCCCGCCACCGTCAGCGACCGACTCGTCGTCGGCGTGGGCGGCGCCGACGACGCCGGTGTCTACCGGGTCTCCGACGACGCCGCCCTCGTCCAGACCGTCGACTTCTTCACGCCGATCGTGGACGACGCCCGCGACTGGGGGCGGATCACCGCCGCCAACGCCCTCAGCGACGTCTACGCCATGGGCGCCACACCCCTCACCGCGCTCCAGCTCGTCGGTTGGCCCCGCGACCACCTGCCCTTCGAGCTGCTGGGCGACGTGGTCGAGGGCGGGGCCGAGGTCATGGCTGCCGCGTCGTGCACGATCGTGGGCGGCCACTCGGTCGACGACCCGGAGCCGACCTACGGGTTCGCCGTGACGGGGATCGTGCACCCGGATCGCGTGATCCGCACCGTGGGCGCCCGCCCCGGGGACGCCCTCGTGCTCACGAAGCCGATCGGCACGGGCGTGGTCGCCACGGCCGTCAAGCGGGGTCGAGCGTCGGAGGACGTCGAACGGGCGGCCGTCGACACGATGACGACCCTGAACCGCGTCGCCTCGACCGCGATGGTGGCGGCTGGGGCGCCGGCCGCCACCGACGTGACCGGGTTCGGCCTCCTCGGCCACCTCGGGGAGATGCTCGCCGGCGGGGTGGGTGCCGACGTGTCCGGCGACGCGGTGCCGTTCCTCCCCGGCGCCGAGGAACTCGCCGCTGCCGGCGTGGTCCCCGGCGGGACACGGCGGAACCTCGACCACGCCACCGCCTTCACCGACTTCGGCGACCTCGCCGAGCATCGCCGACTGCTCCTCGCCGACGCGCAGACGAGCGGCGGGCTGCTCGTGGCCCTCCCGCCGGACGACGTCGACGCCTACCTGCACGCCGTGCCGGGCGCCGTGCGGATCGGGGCCTTCACCGCCGACCCGGGCCGCATCCGGGTCCGCTGAATGGCGTCCGACGCCCGGCCCGCCCGGGTGCTCACGCGTCAGACGGTCGTCCTGTCGGTGGGGGCGTTCATCG
>JAWVYO010000023.1:0-29412 GCA_033722675.1 Acidimicrobiia bacterium
GCCATCTTCGAGGCGATCGAGAACTTCATCGCCACCGAGGAGGGCCAGGAGGTCATGGACCAGCTCTACAGCTGGACGGCACTCATCCGAGCCGACGAGACCACCAACCAGAGCCTCGAGCTCATCGGTGACGCCATCGACTAACTCGGCTTAAGCGAATGACCCCAACCGCCCGACCACACAGGGTGGGCCGCCCCGACCCGGGGGGGCCCACCCGCGTCACGGGGGCGACTCGGCGCGACGACGGTCCACTACCCTCCGGCCCGAACACGACGGGAGAGGCTGGATGATCGAGTTCGACGGCGTGGACGTGACCTACCCCAACGGGTTCCAGGCCCTCAAGAACGTCTCGCTCACGATCGAATCCGGAGAACTGGCCGTGATCGTGGGACTCTCGGGAGCCGGGAAGTCGACCCTCCTACGAGCCATCAACGGGTTCGTGCCCATCACGGCGGGGTCGGTGAAGGTGGACGGCGTGGAGGTCCGGGGGGCCAACCGGGCGACGCTGCGCGAGCTCCGCTCGGGGATCGGGATGATCTTCCAGACCTTCAACCTCGTCTATCGCACCACCGTGATCAACAACGTCCTCATGGGCCGTCTCTCGAAGGTCGGATCCCTTCGGTCGATGCTCGGCCTGTGGCCGGCCCGCGACAAGGAACTCGCCCTGCGGGCCCTCGAGCGCGTCGAGATCGTCGACAAGGCATACGTCCGGGCGTCGAACCTCTCGGGCGGCCAGCAGCAGCGGGTGGGCATCGCCCGGGCCCTCGCCCAGGAGCCGAAGATCGTCCTCGCCGACGAGCCGGTGGCCTCCCTCGACCCCGTCACGAGCCACACGGTCATGCGCGATCTGCGCCGCATCAACCGCGACCTCGGCATCACGACGATCATCAACCTCCACTTCCTCGACCTGGCCCGCGCCTACGGGAAGCGACTCATCGGCCTGCGCGACGGCGAGCTCGTCTTCGATGGCGACATCGCCGACGTGGGCGAGGACACCTTCCGCGAGATCTACGGACGCGCCGTCACCCCCGACGACCTCCTCGAGGGCGCCGAACTGTGACGACGGAGGTCGCCTCCCCGGCGTCCACCCGCCCGACGCCGCCCCCGCGCGTGCGCAGCATGGTCCTGCCGCTCGCCCTCGGCGTCATCGGCTTCGGCCTCGCCGCCACCGTCGTGCAACCGGGCGTGCTCGAGAGCCGCGGCCGGATCGTGGGCATCGCCGACGCGTCTGCGTGGATGGGGCTCGTCTGGGGCGCCGTCGGCGCCTTCGTCCTCCTCGCGTCGATCCGCTTCGCGAAGATCACGCTCGATCTCGTGAGCCAGGCGGCGATCGGCGTCGGCATCGTCACGTCCACGTGGCTGTCGATCCGGGTGTTCCCGACCCTGCCCCTCGAAGTCGACCCCCTCCTGACCGTCGAGTTCGGGATCGCCTGGATCCCCGCCGCCGTCGGGTCGGCGGTGGCGGTGCTCCGCTCCGGCGTCCGCCCGTCGACGGCCTTCAACGTCGCCTCCGGGTGGATCGCCGGCGGCCTGCTGGCACTGCCCTCGGCCATGACCTTCGGCGTCCTCGTGCCCCGCTCGAACCTCGGGCGTAACGAGGTGGCGGAGTTCGGTGGCGGGGACTACGCCACGATCGCCCTCGTCGTCGCCCTCATCGGCTTCGCCTCGCTCCTGGCGGCGCTGAGCCGGCTCCCGGGGCTCCTCGGACTCGCCGGCGTCCTCTTCTTCACGCTGTTCTCCGGTGCCCAGGTGGGCTTCACGATTCCGGGGCTCATCGACAACTTCGCGAGCATCGTGGACATCCCGAACTTCTGGCCACCCGATTTCGGCTGGGCCATCGGAGACTCGGGAACGTGGTGGTGGCTCCCGTCGTGGGAGTTCGGGACCACCCGCAGCAACCCGCTCATCGAGACGTTCCAGATCGCCATCCTCGCCGCCCTCGTCGGCTGCGGCACCGCTCTGCCGCTGGCCTTCATGGCCTCGAAGATCACCGCCCCGACGAACCCCGTCTACCTCGTGTCGAAGGGGTTCATGAACTTCATCCGGACGATCCCGGACCTGTTCTGGGCCCTGCTGTTCGTGACGGCCGTCGGCACCGGCCCCTTCTCCGGCGCCCTCGCCCTCGCCATCTTCTCGCTGGCGATCATGGCGAAGCTGCTGTCCGAGACCGTCGACGCCGTCGATCCGGGCCCACTGGAGGCGGCGAAGGCGACGGGGTCGAAGCACTTCCCGGCGGTGCGATCGGCCGTCCTCCCTCAGGTGCTCCCCAACTACGTCGCCTACGGCCTGTACATCTTCGAGATCACGATCCGGGCGTCGGCCGTCCTCGGTCTCGTCGGGGCCGGCGGCATCGGACGCGTCATCGAGACACAGCGGTCGTTCTTCCGCTTCGACCGGGTCCTCGCCATCATCATCGTGATCTTCACGATCGTCTTCGTGATCGAGCAGATCTCGGTGGCGCTTCGCAGGAGGCTCGTGTGACGAACGACCTCCTGCCCCCCGTCGAGCGGCCGAAGGAGCCGATCGGACCGAAGGTCTTCCGGTGGACCGCCTTCGTGGTGATCGCCATCCCCGCCGTCTGGTCGGCGGCCGGCCTCGGCGTGTCCCTGGATCGCCTGCTGGGCGCCCCGGCCGACATCTGGAACATCATCACGAACCTGGTCCCGCCCGACCTCAGCGCCGAGGCCATCCAGCGGGCGCTGCCGAAGGTGATGGAATCCGTCTTCATCGCCTGGATCGGGACGATGATCGGCGCCTTCTTCTCGTTCCCCCTCGGCTTCCTCGCCGCCAAGAACGTGTCGAACGTCGCCGTGAACTCGTTCACCCGCCAGATCCTCAACGCGATCCGCGCGGTCCCGGAGCTGCTCGTGGCGATGATCCTCATCCCGGTGACCGGGCTGGGGGCCTGGACGGGGACCCTCGCCCTCGGCATCCACTCGATCGGCACCCTCGGCAAGCTGTCATCGGAGGTGATCGAGGGCATCGACCCCGGGCCCGTCGAGGCGGTGGCCGCCGTCGGTGGCGGGCCGATCTCGCGGATGCGGTTCGCCGTCGTCCCCCAGGTGATGCCGACGATCGTGGCCTACTGGCTCTACCGCTTCGAGATCAACATCCGGGCCTCGGCCGTCCTCGGCGTGGTCGGCGCCGGCGGCATCGGCGCGGAGTTGATCTCACAGCTGCGGTTCCGCGACTTCCCCCGAGCGGCGACCGTGCTCTTCCTCACGATCATCACGGTGCTGCTCGTCGACACGGTGTCGGCGCGGATCCGGCGGCGGATCATCTCGGGCAACCCAGAGCCGGGGCCCGTCGCTTCGTTCTTCGGCTATCGGAGGCCGCTCCAGGTCCTCGCCCTGGTGGGCGTCGGCGTCGCCATCGCCTTCGTCGTGTTCATGGTCGTGCAACTCCAGGCCGACATCGGCATCGACGTTGGCTGACGAGTTCCACCGCCGCACGAGGACCGAGATCGAGGCCGCCGAGGACGCGGCCCTCAGCCCGGCGGCCACCCGCGCCGCCGACTGCCGGGGGCGCCCCGAGCCGGAGCCGCCCGACGAGTTCCGCACGCCCTTCGAACGCGACCGCGACCGGATCCTGCACGCCAAGGCGTTCCGCCGCATCAAGCACAAGACCCAGGTGTTCATCAACCCCGACGGCGACCACTTCGTCACCAGGTTGACCCACACGCTCCAGGTCACCCAGATCGGACGCGCCATGGCCCGATACCTCGGGCTCAACGAGCCGCTGACCGAAGCGATCTGCCTGGGGCACGACGTCGGGCACTCCCCCTTCGGCCATACCGGTGAGGACGCGCTCACCCCCTACGTCGACGGGGAGTGGCACCACGCCGCGCAGAGCGTCCGGGTCCTCCAGGTGCTGGAGCCGCTGAACCTGACGTGGGAGACGGAGGACGGCATCCGGGGCCATTCCTGGAAGATCGACCCGCCGCCGGCGACACCCGAGGGGATGCTCTGTCGGTTCGCCGACCGCATCGCCTACCTCACCCACGACGTGGAAGACGCGGTCCGTGCCGGGGTCATCACCCATGCCGACCTCCCCGAGCGTCCCTGCCGGGTGTTCGGCGAACCCGGGAGTGAATGGATCGGAACGATGATCCGTGCCGTGGTCGACGGCTCGATCGCCGCGGGCACGGTGTCCATGGACGCCGAGGTGCTGTCGACCATGCACGAGCTCCGTGACTTCATGTTCGAGCGGGTCTACCTGCGGCCGGAGGCGGAGAGCCAGCGGCGGCGGGCGATCCACATCATCCGCAGCCTCGTCGACTGGTACCTCGAGCATCCCGACGAGATCCCGGACACGTACCGGCACGATCCCGCCGATGTCACCACCCAGGTGATCGACTACGTGTCGGGGATGACCGACCGCTTCGCCATTCGCGAGTACGACCGGCTCTTCCGCCCCGACTACGACTGAGCCGACGCCGCCGACGGCACCGGGAGCGGCAGCAGGCTCGCGGCCATCGCCGCGGAGACGGGGGCCACCGCGGCGAGGCCGACGGCCCCGCCCCAGACGGCCGCGCCGGCGACCATCGCCAGGGCTGCGACGCGCCCGGCCCGGAGCCGGTGGCCGTCGAGACGCTCGTCCGACCAGTCGGCGGTGGCAGAGACGAGGGGTGGGCGGACGACCACGACGGCACCGACCACGGCGACGCCGACGAGCAGCCACTCCCATCCGGCGACGCCGGCGGGATCGGGCACGGCGGTGCCCGCGATCAGGGCGGCGACGATCGCGGCGACGACGATCAGGTCCCCGGCCACCGTGACACGGTTCGTCGAGGGCCCCGGCAGCCGCCCGTCGGCGAGCAGCGCGAGTCCGGTCACGACGGCCACCGGCAGGCCGGCCGAACGCGTGGCGACGTAGGCGGCGAACCCGGCGACGACGACGAGGTCCACCACGGTGGGAAAGACGCCGGTCGTGCGGACGAGGATGCGGGTCGCCAGGATCGCGGCACCGGACAGCGCCAGACCGGGATCCCCGACGAAGGCGAGGGCGATCGCGACCACGGCTGCCACGCCCGCGGTCGCCGGACGGTCGGGGTCGAGTTCGCGACCCACCGCCCAGGCGACGAAGCCGGCGCCACCGGTGAGTACGCCCGCCCACACGGCGTCGCCGAACCCGTCCCCGAGCGCGGGGAAGAACCCCGCCGCACCGCCTGCGAGCGTGGCGGCGATCACGAACAGGTTGGAGGGGACGCGGGGGTCGATGGGTCGACCGATACCGGTCACGGGATGCGGCATGCGCGGGATCGTATGGAGCAGCCGGCATCTACCCCGACTCGGTCCATTCGGCCCATGGAACCGCACCATCGCACCCGTAGGCTGGCCACGACATGCCGGACACCCGCACCCGCATCTACCGCAGTCGCGACGATCGGATGATCGCCGGCGTCGCCGGCGGACTCGCCCGCTACCTGGGCGTCGACCCGGTCATCGTGCGCCTCGCCTTCATCGCGCTGGCCTTCGCGGCAGCCGGCGTCCTCGCCTACATCGTGGCCTGGATCGTCATCCCCGAGGAACCGGCGGACGGGCCCCATGCGCCCGAGGGGACCGGGCCCGAGACGAGAACGACCGACGCCGGGCAGGGCGCCCGGCTGCTCTTCGGGACGGTGCTCATCGCCATCGGCGGCATGATGCTGCTCGACTGGGCGATCCCCTCCCTCGACCGGTTCTTCTGGCCGATGATGCTCATCGTGCTCGGCGGCGCCTTCCTCGTGATGGGCGCGCGACGGTGACGACGGACACGCCCCCGGAGACCGGGGCCCGCATCGGCCAGATGGTCGCGGGGGCTTCACTCCTCCTCATCGGCGTCGGCTGGTTGCTCGAGGTCGCCGACGTCGCCGACGTGCCGTGGAGCGCCGCCCTCCCTGCGATCCTCATGGTCGTCGGCGCCGGCCTGGTGCTCGGCGCACGTTCGGGACCCCAGCGGGGCCTCGTCGCGCTCGGCGTCGTGCTCACCGTCGTGGTCGTCGTTGCCTCGGCGGCCGAGGTTGTCCTCGACGTCCCCTTCAGCGGCGGCATCGGCGAGAAGACCCACGTCGTGACAGGACCGGCCGAGGCCGAGTACCGCTGGGGGGTGGGGAAGCTCGTCGTGGACCTGACCGACGCGGAGCTCGGCTCCGGACCGATCGAGATCAGCCTCACGATCGGCGAGCTCCTCGTCTTCGTGCCCCCCGGCGTCGCCGTCGACGCCGGGGGCGGCATCGGCGAGGTGGTCGTGTTCGGGGAACGGAGCTCGGGGCTCGACCCCGGGGTCACGGCGCCGGGGTCGCCGCCGACCGTGGAGGCCGACGTGGGGCTCGGGCGAGTCGAGGTGCGGCGATGAGGGAGCACCCCGGCACCTTCGTCGCAGGGATCGTGTTCCTGATCGTCGGCTTCGTCTACCTGCTCGACGGGCTGGGGGCCTGGACGGTGGACCCGGGCCGGATCTGGCCGCTCTTCATCATCGCCGCGGGCGTGGTCGTGCTGGCGAGCGCCGTCGTGGACCGCGACGACGAGGACTAGGACCCGTCGTACCAGGGGTCGCCCTCGACGCCGGGGGCGGCGGGGGCGACGACCGGCCCGGGCGGTGCCACGGACGGGCGGCCGAGGGGGACGGGATGGCGGGGCGCCCGCTCCATGGCACCGGCGACCGCCACGACGAGCCCGACACCGACGAGCACGAGCCCCAGCGCCGACACCAGGCCGGCGATCGACTCGGCCCGGTCGATGGCGTCGAGGCGACCGAGGATGAAGGCCCAGTCGTGGGTGCCGCCGCCGACGAGCGGGAGCGCCTGTACCGGGGCATCGGCGACGTAGACGGCGACGTCGCGCGCCGACGTCCCCGCCCACGCGAGACAGAAGGCGACGGCGGCCCGATCGCGCTGCGTCGTCCAGAAGTACCAGGCGAACCCCAGCGGGACCGCCACCTGGGCGACCGAGCCGGCGAGGAACATGGCGAGTTCGGGCAGCGGGTACGCCAGGACGTGCCCCACCTCGTGGATGGCGAGGTCGAACCAGTCGAGCATCGGCACCGGCTGCTCGAGGCCGTAGGCCACCACGCCGAGGGCCACCACGGCGACCCCGGCCACCGCCGATCGGAGGGCGCGTCGGGACATGTCATTGGATCGGCACCCCGACCCCGGAACTTCAGTTCGGGAGGTGGGCGGGCTTCCTCGGTCTCTGGGCCGGGGCCGTCAGTCGAACGGGTTGTTGCTGGTGCTGTCGAGGTCCTCTTTGAGGGCCGCTCCGCCGTCGACGACGATCTTGCGAGCCAGGGTGGCGTACTGCATCGATTGCAGCCAGACACGTCCCGTGCCGCTCAGCGTGGTCAGGAAGATCCCCTCCCCTCCCAGGAACTGCGACTTGAGATTGCCCGCGCGCTCGATGGTGTAGTCGATACCGGGTTCGAAGGCCACGACGCAGCCGGTGTCGACCCGGAGGGACTCGCCCTGGAGATGCCGCTCGACGACGCTACCTCCCGCATGGAGGAAGACGAGGCCGTCTCCCTGCAGGTCCTGGAGGATGAAGCCCTCGCCACCGAAGAACCCGGCACCGATCTTCTTCTGGAACGCGAAGCCGATCGTGGTGCCGAAGGCGGCCGCGAGGAAGGCCTGGCGCTGGCAGATGAGGCGGCCACCGAGTTCGCCGAGGTCCACCGGGATGACCTTTCCGGGGAAGTCGGCTGCGAAGGCGACGGAGGAGCGCCCGCCGCCCTCGTTGGTGAAGTGGGTCATGAACAGGCCCTCGCCGCTCATGGCCCGCTTCGCGGCGCTCTTCAGCTTGCCCCACATCCCGCCCTCGGGCTCGGAGCCGTCGCCCATCTTCGCTTCGAAGGTGATGCCGTCGTCCATGTACATCATGGCGCCGGCCTCGGCGATCACCGTCTCGGCGGGGTCGAGCGCGATCTCGACGAACTGCAGGTCGTCCCCGTGGATGACGTAGTCGACCTCGTGACTCTGCATACGATCCTCTCCGCTGGCCGTGCCATCGATGCTACGCGCGAAACGGGGAGCCCGATTGGGGCTCCCCGTTCGACTCGGCAGTCCGGGCAGGGTGTCACCCGGAGGGTCGGTGTGGTCGTCGGTCAGCGGACGACGGCGGTCGTGGTCATGCGTGCGCTCACGTCCACGAACTGCCCTCGACCGGGTCCCATGTGTCCATACCGGTGCGCCTCCGTGCGCTGTCCGTCGTTGCCGTGGCCGTGTTGACCACTCTCCGTATTCATCGTCGGCGTGCGGTCGGCGGTGGAGGACCATCGGGGAATGGCGCGAAGTGACTAGTCACTCGACGACGCGATGGGCGCCGCCGTCGACCAGCCAGGCGACGAGCTCGTCCCGCGGCATGGGACGGGCGAAGTAGTAGCCCTGGGCGACGTCGGCCCGTACCGCCCGGAGCAACTCCAGGGTGGCCCGATTCTCGACGCCCTCGGCGACCACCTGGAGGTCGAGGGCGTGGGCCATGTCCGTCGTGGACCGGACGATCCGTGAGTTGCGGTGTTCGACGGCCATGTTGCCGACGAAGGTCCGGTCGATCTTCAGCTCGCCGACGGGAAGGCGGGTGAGATACGCCAGCGAGGAGTACCCGGTGCCGAAGTCGTCGATCGACAGCTTCACACCGATCTCGTCCAGCGCCGACAGCACCGCCGTGGTTCGGGGCGAGTCGGTCATGATCATGGTCTCGGTGACCTCGAGGGTGAGGTGGCGGGGATCGATTCCGGCCTCGGTCGTGAGGGCGGCGACCATCGCCGGGAAACCGCTGTCGGAGAGTGAACGAGCGGCGACGTTCACCGCCATGGAGATCTCGAAGCCGTCGGCGTGCAGCTTGGCGAGATCCCCGAGCGCCGTCCGCATCACGAGCTCCGTCAGCGGGCCGATGAGGCCGGTCTGTTCGGCGACGGCCACGAACTCGTCGGGGCGGACCCGGCCGAGGCGATCGTGCTCCCACCGTGCGAGCGCTTCCACACCGACGGTCTCCAGGTCACCCACGTGGACCTTCGGCTGGTAATGGACCTCGATCGTCTCGTCGGTGATCGAGGTCCGGAGCTCGCCGGCGACGACGAGGCGGCGGGTGCTGGAGCGGTCACGCCGCGAGTCGTACACCTCGTAGCCCGACCCCGACGTCTTCGCCTCCTGCATGGCGACGTCCGCCCTGCGGAGCAGCACCTGGGCCTCGGTGCCGTCGTCGGGCGCCATGGCGATGCCGATGCTCCCGGTGACGTCGAACGTGAATCCCTCGGACGTGAAGGGCGTGCCCAGGGCGCGGCGCAGGGCCCGGGAGCGCTCCAGGGCGTCGACCACGCCGTCACCACAGGCGAGCACCAGTCCGAACTCGTCGCCGCCGAGGCGGGCGACGACCTCGCCCTCGTCGAGGGCGTCACGCAGGCGGCCTGCGACCTCCGCGATGAGGGCATCACCGTGCTGGTGCCCCAGGGTGTCGTTGACCTCCTTGAACCGGTCGAGGTCGAGGACTCCCACCGCGAACCGGTGGTCCTCCTCGAGCAGACGGTCGATGCGGTCGGCGAGGAACTGACGGTTCGGCAGACCGGTGAGGTGGTCGTGAGAGGCGCGGAAGTCCTTCGCCGCCAGCTCGTCGCGCAATCGGGACAACAGCTGCTCCTGCTCGATCGCCTCGCCGAGCTGACGCGCCAGCACTTCGACGAGCCGCACGTCGTCGCCGTCGTAGACGCGGCTCGGCGACGCGTCCCGGCCAACGACGAGGACGCCGGGCGTCGAGCCCACCGGCACGGGCACGGCGATCGCCTCGGCGACGGGTCGCCCGAAGTGCATCGTCCCGAGCGTGCCCCGCGTGTTGACGATCACACCCTCGCCGCCCACGGGCCGCGGCATGTGCTCGGTGTCGTCCAGCGTCGTGGGATGCCGGTCCTCGACGGTGAGCCGGCGGGCGGTGTCGCCCACGACGAGCTCGGCGACGTCGGCCCGCATCAGGTCCCGGACGTTCTCGAGCGCGCCGGCGACGAGGTCTTCGATACCGTCGGCCTCGTCCACCGCGCGCGTGAAGGCGTACACGGCCTCGAGGTCCTCGTAGCGGTCGTTCAGGCTCCGGTAGACGCGGACGGCGACGCCACCCATGAGGGCGACCGCACCGACGGGAACACCTGCCCAGGGCTCGACCCACACGACCGTGACGGCGATCACCGAGACGATCGCGGTGGCGGTCCCGACGAAGACACCGGTGCCCATGGAACGAGAGACCTGCCAGAACCCCCTCGTCCGGTCGACCGCGGCGAGGGCGACGGAGACGGCTCCGGCACCGATGGCCAGCGACGAGACGAGCGCCGCGAAGAGGCCCACCCAGGCGCGCGGATCGGGCGGGGCGGCGCCCCCGGCGACGGCATCGAAGACCATGAGGCCCGTGCCGGTCTCGAGCGCCATGAGGCTCATGTTGAAGGCGATCTTCGTCGGAGCCTGGCGACGATGGACGACGAGTGCGGAGCCCGCCCCGACGAGCCGACCGGCCAGCAGGCCGACGGGGGACCCGAACACGAGACCGAAGGCGAAGGGCAGCTCCGCGAGGGAGATCGTGTGGGCGTCCCGTCGGACGTGGAGGTGGATGACGAACACCTCGGCGAGGGCGAACGCCGCGGCGAGCGCCCACCAGGGCACGACGAAGGGCCGGTCGCCGAGCGGATCGAGCGTCGTCGCGAAGGCGGCGGCGAGCGCGCCGACGACGGCCATGCCGGCCGTCAATGCCCATATCCTCACGCGCCGTGTGTCGCGCACCACGGTCCATCCTCTCGATGCTCGGAGGTCCGGGCGGCGTGACCCCCCGGCCCCTCCTCCCGTGGTTCATCGTCCCGCCGCAGGGCGTGCTTGATGGATCTCGCCGGGCTCCGCCCGGCCGTTCAGGCGACCTCGGCGGCCACCTCCAGGCTCTCGCGGCCCTCGTTGACCGCGACGGCGGCGACGAGCAGCGTGGCGACGGCGTCGGCCCACCACCATCCGAGGGCGGCGTTCAGGACCAGCGACAGGAGGATCCCCGAGGCGAGCGCCGCGTCGAGGTAGGTGACGGCGGCCTCGGAGGCCAGGGGACCGTCGCCGAGGTCGGCGGCCACCCGTCGCTTGGCGATCGCGAGCGCCAGCATCGCCGTCGCCGCGAAGCCGAGGTACACGATGCCGGGGATGCTCGCATCGGGGGCGTGCCCGTTCGCCAGGCTCACGACCGCCCCGATCGACAGCGACACGGCGAGGACGAAGAAGGACAGGGCGATGAGGCGGTGGGTCCGGGCGAGCCGATGAGGAGGTGGTGTCTCGTCCCGCAGATGCCACACGATCACGAGCGACGCGAAGATCTCGATGACCGCGTCGAGACCGAAGGCGACGAGGGCGAGGGAGCGTGCCAGGACTCCCAGGAGCACGGTGACGCCCACCTCTCCCACGTTCCAGGCGATCGTGAGGTACTCGAGGCGGAGTCCGCGGCGACGGAGGGCCGACCGATCCATCGACCGCATCGTAGATCCGGTCCATCCCGTCGCCGTCGGCGTGCGTCGACCCGTTTGGATCCGGAGTCCTCCTAGCGTGGCCGCATGACCGACGAACGCATCCGGAGCCTTCGCCGCTGGAACCTCGGCGCCGGCATCCTCCATCTCGCCCAGGGCATCCTCGTGGTGATCCTGTCCAACGGGTTCTCGCTGCCCGTGACCGCCACGTTCCTCGCCGACGCCCCGGGACTGCAGCCGCCGAGGCTCGTCGCCCTGTTCGAACTGGATCTCGGGTGGGGCGTGGCGACCTTCCTCTTCCTGTCGGCGCTCGCCCACTTCCTGATCGTGTCGCCCGCCGTCTTCGATCGGTACGTCGCCCAACTGGAACGGCGCCGCAACTACGCCCGCTGGATCGAGTACTCGCTCAGCGCTTCGGTGATGGTCGTCCTCATCGCCATGCTCACGGGCATCTCCGACATCGCCGCGCTCGTGGCGATCTTCGGGGTGAACGCCTCGATGATCCTGTTCGGGCTGCTGCAGGAGAAGTACGAGGACCCCGGTGGCGGATGGATGCCGTTCTGGTTCGGCACGATCGCCGGGGCCGTGCCCTGGGTCGTGATCGGCATCTTCATCTGGAGCCCGACCGTGCCGGAGTCGCCGCCGGCCTTCGTGTACGCGATCTTCGTGACGCTGTTCGTCTTCTTCAACAGCTTCGCGGTCAACATGGTGCTGCAGTACCGGCGTACCGGGCGGTGGCGCGACTACGCCTTCGGCGAGTTCGTCTACGTGCTCCTGAGCCTGACTGCCAAGTCGGCGCTCGCCTGGCAGGTGTTCGCGGGGGCGCTGGCCGCCTAGGCCGTCGCCATCCCCAGGCGCCGCTCGACGATCTCGGCGCGCCGCAGCACCCGGGACGGGAGTTCGAGCACCTTCTCCTGGAGCTCCTGCGCCTTCGTGCTCAGTCCCTCGAGGTGCTCGACGCCCCAGTCACGCAGCACCGGCACCAGCACCTTGTCGTGGTGGATCCGGAGGTTGTAGACCCCCGCCTTGGCCATCTCGACGGCGCGGCGGAGGAACCCGGGAATCGTCGTCCCCGGCATCTGGAAGGTACTGAGCACCCGATGGATGGCGTCGAGCATGATCTCGGGGGCCTGCTCGAGCATCGCCTTTGCGACCCCCCGATAGAACATGAAGTGGTGGTTCTCGTCGGCGGCGATGCGCTTCATGATCTCGTACGCCGTCTCGTCGTCCGACAGGCGTCCGGCGTTGAAGTGGCTCACCCGGGTCGCCAGCTCCTGCGCCGAGGTGTAGACGAAGAGGGCGGCGGGGTCCTCGTACTCCGACTCGAACCCGGCCTCCATCGTCGCCATCCGGTCGTCCTCGAGCAGCCGCGGGTCGCAGTTGCGGCTCGTCAGCAGGTACGACCGCAGCGCGATGGCGTGCTGGCCCTCCTCGGCCGTCCAGAGATGGTTCCAGCGGTCCAACGCCGAGCCCTCGGGAACGCGTTTCGCGATCTCCACGTGGTAGTAGGGGAGGTTGTCCTCCGTCAGGAGGTTGAGCACCAGCGCGGTGCGGACCTCGGGCGAGACCGTCGCCTCGGAGGGGTCCCACGGTTCGTCGACGAAGGATCGCCCGGCCTCCCACGGCACGTAGTCGTGGAAGTACCAATGCTCCCGTCGCTCCCGATGCTCGGCCATGAGCCGATCGACCTCGGGCTCGATGGCGCTCAGGAGTTCGAGTTGTTCCTCGTGCGACACGGTGTGCCCCCTCTGGCGGATCCTGGATCGACGGTAGCCGTTCCCGGGCCCGTTCCCCGCCCGAACGGGGGTCGGGTCCGGCGCCGTCAGGAGTCGATCTCGTACTCGGTGCGGACCTCGACGTCGCCGAGGGAGGCACGGACGGAGCAGAGCTCCTCCTCGCTGCGCCGGATCGCCTCGGACACCACGTCGTCGGAGAGGCCGGTCCCCCGCAGCGTGAACCGCAGGTTGATCCGGCGGAACGCCCAGGGCGGGTCGGGGTCCTGGGTGAACGAGGCGTCGACCGACAGCGCCTCCAGCGTCACGTCGTCCTCCTCGTCCAGCAGCAGGACGACGTCCGTGCCGGTGCAGGCGGCGAGGGCCATCGGCAGGAGGTCGGACGGCTTCGCCCCGAGTTCCTGCCGGCCGTCGACATCCACCGGCATGCCCTCGGAGTCGTAGGCGTCGAACCGCCACCCGCCCGCCCAGTCGATCCCGATCGATGCCATGGCCGGACGCTACCTCGCCGCCTCGCGACGGGAGGCGAGCGCGGCACCGATGAGCACGAGGACGATGCCGAGGATCCCCACCGGTGTCACCTCGTCGCCCCGGAACACGACACCCAGGACCAGGGCGACGACGGGGATGAAATACGTGATGAACGACCCCCTCGTCGACCCGACCCGCCCGACGAGGGTGCCCATGATCACGAAGGCGGCACCCGTCCCGACCGCGCCCGCGAACCCCACCGCCACCGCTGCATCCCAGGCGAAGGACGACGCCGCGCCGTCGACGATGCCGAAGGGTGCCGTCCAGAGGGTGGCGAGCGCCAGCATCCTCGCCATCACCGGCAGCGATCCGTACCGCTGCGTGATCGGCGCCGAGATGTTGATCGACAGCCCGTACATCGCCGTGGCCCCCAGCACCAGCACGACTCCGAGCAGCTGGGTCCTCCCCTCGCTGCCGGAGGCGAGGGAGATCGCCGCGACCCCGGCGAAACCGACGGCGAGGCCGACCAGCTGGCTACCCCGAGGGAGCCGGCGGAGCATGAAGGTGGCGACGAAGGCCGTGAAGACGGGCGTCGCCCCGTTGAGCATCCCCGTCACCGCCGAGTTGATGTGCTGCTGGGCGAGGGGGAAGAGGGTGAAGGGCAGGGCGACCCAGGTGACCGACAGGGCGACGACCCTCGGCCAGTCCGCCCGGGCGACGGGGCGGCGAGCCCTCGGCACGAGGGCGAGGACGACGGCCCCGAGGCCCACGCGGACGAAGGTCACCAATCCCGGCTCGAAGGCGTCGAGCCCGATGTCGATGAGCAGGAACGACGAGCCCCAGATCGACGCGATGGATGCGAAGAGCGCCCAGTCGACCGCGGTGAACGACCCCCGGTTGGTGCCGTCGGCGGTGCTGAGGATTCGAGCTGCCACTCAGCCCTGCGACACGATCCTCGACAGCGTCCCGCCCGAGGTCACGACGAGGATCTCGCCGTCGCCGTCGACGCCGAAGCTCGTCACCTGGCCGGCGGAGGCGAGACCCGGCCACGACACGGGCTCGGAGGCGGCGCCTTCCTCGTACCGGAGCGTGCGGATCCACCCCGCGCACCAGTCGCCGAACGTGTAGTGCCCGACGAGGGCCGGCATGGCCGAGCCCCGGTACACGACGCCGCCGGTGACCGAGCAGGTGCCCTCGGCATGGGAGTAGACGTGGACGGGGAACACGAGCTCCTCGGTGTCCACGGCGTCACAGCCGCCCTCGGGCGGCTCCCAGCAGGTCTCGGCCTCGAACCAGGGCCAGCCGAGGTTGTGCCCGCCGTCGTCGAGGGGGACGACGTTGATCTCCTCCCAGTCCGCCTGGCCGACGTCGGCGATGTAGACCAGGTCCTCGACGGGATCGATCCAGTATCGCCACGGGTTTCGCATCCCCCACGACCACACCTCGCCCGCTCCGGCGCCGCCGCCGGCGAAGGGGTTCGAGGGCGGCACGACGTAGCCCTCGGTCGAGTCGACGTCGATGCGGAGGATGCCGCCGAGGAGCGTCGAGGGATCCTGCGGATTGAGGTAGTACTCGCCGCCGTCGCCCACGGCGATGTAGAGGTGCCCCTCGGGTCCGAACTGGAGCATCCCGGCGTTGTGGCGGAGCCCCACCTTGTCGAGGTCGAGGACGATGCGCTCGCTCGAGGGGTCCGCTCGGTCTCCGTTCACCGCGAACTCGGCGAGGATCGGCTCGTTCTCGCGATCCGTGTAGTAGACGAACACCCTGCTGGGGTCGTCGGGATGGAAGGCGAGCCCCAGGAGACCGATCTCGATCCCGCTGGCGGCGTCCACCCGGTCGCGGATGTCCAGGAAGGGTTCGCTGTCGACGGTGCCGCCGCGGACCGTGCGGACGGTCCCCGCGCGTTCGAGGACGAAGATCCGGTCGTCACCGGGGAGTGAGGTGGCGAAGGTCGGCTGGGCGAGCCCCTCCACGATCGTCTCCAGGGCGAGGTCGAGTCCGGCGAGGTCGCCCGCAGGCGCCGCGGCGTCGCCGTCGGCGCTGGTCGTGGTCGTCGGACCGCCGGCCGTCGTCACCGTGGTCCCACCGTCGCCGACGACGGTCGAGGTCGTGCCGTCCGAGACCTCGGTCGTGGCGCCGTCCTCCGCCACGGTCGTGGTGGTCGTGTCCCCCGGTGCGGCGACGTCACCAGCGGTGCCCCCGGAGCTCGACAGGCCCCCGAGCGCGACGAACCCGACGATGAACAGGAGGGACACCCCGATCACGACGAGGTAGGGGAGGTTCGCAGAGGACAGCGACGACCGGCGCCCGGGGGTGGTCATGACCGGGATGGTGCCACGGTCGGGGCGTTGGCACGAACGTTTTCGCAATTCAACAGGTGTTGACAGACTTCTCCCATCGCGATACCTTCACCGTGTGTTGAATTGTGGAGGTGCCTCGTGCTGGCGATGATCCGTAAGGAGTTCCGCCAGGTCCGTCGCGACCGTCGGACGCTGGCGATGCTCGTCCTCATGCCGATCGTGCTGCTCCTGGTCTTCGGCTACGCCGCATCCTTCGACGTGTCCGAGATCCCGAGCGGCGTCTACGGGCCGGATGCCGACCGCTTCGCCGAACGGCTCCCCGACGTGTTCGCCGTCGAGGTCGTCGACCCCGGGGGCGACCGCGAGACGGCCATCGACGCGCTCGTCGCCGCCGAGGCCCACGTCGCGTTCGTCGCCGACGGAGGATCGGTGACCGCGCTCGTCGACGGTGCCGAGCTGTTCATGGCGCAATCGGCGGTGCAGGTGCTCACCAAAGCCCGGGAGGCGCTGCCCGCCCTCGAGCACGAGGTGCTGTTCAACCCGGGCCTCGACACCTCGGCGGTCCTCGTGCCGGGCCTCGCCGGCCTCATCGTCGTCTTCGTCGGCACCCTCGTGACGAGCATGTCCGTGGTGCGCGAACGCGAAGCCGGGACCCTGGAACAGCTCGCCGTGATGCCCTTCCGGCCCCGGGACGTCTTCGTCGGGAAGATCGCCCCCTACTTCCTGGTCGCGACGGTGGACATCGTCGCCGTCATGATCGTCGGGACCCTCGTGTTCGACGTGCCGTTCAACGGATCGCTGGCGCCGCTGGCGCTCGGCACCCTGCTGTTCCTGTTCGTCGCCCTCGGCGTGGGGGTACTCATCTCCTCGATGTCGGAGAATCAGGCCCAGGCGATCCAGCTGGCGCTCATGACGACCCTGCCGCAGGTGATGCTGTCGGGCATCATCTTCCCGCTGTCGTCGATGGCCCCCGGAGTCCGGTGGATCGGATACCTGCTCCCCCTCACGTACTTCAACCAGGTGGCGAAGGGCGTCATGCTCCGCGGCGCGGGCATCCTGGACGTCCTCGGGCCGATGGTCCTGCTGGCCGTCCTCGGCATCGCCATCTTCGGCGTGGCGACCGTGCGCTTCTCCCGCCAGCTGCGCCCGGCGAAGGCGGTCGCATGAGCTGGGGACTCGACGGCGTCGGCGTGCGGCTGGGGGACGCCACGGCCCTCGACGACGTGACCATCACCGTCGAACCTCGCGCCATCACGGCCGTCGTTGGAGGCGACGGCGCCGGCAAGACCACGGCCGCCCGGGTGCTCGTCGGGCTCACCCCGGCGTCCTCGGGGCGGGTACGGCGTCCGGCGTCCATCGGCTATCAGCCCGAGTCCTCGGGTGTCTGGCGCGACCTCACCGTGACCGAGAACCTCCAGCTCGTCGCTGGAGCCCACGGCGTTCGGAGCGGCGAGGCGGCCCGACGGATCGGCGAGCTGCTCGACGCCACCGACCTCACCGCCGCCCGCGATCGCCTCGGCGGCCGGCTGTCGGGCGGGATGCGCCAGAAGCTCGGGGTGGCGATGGCGCTCCTGCCCGATCCCGACCTCCTCGTCCTCGACGAGCCGACCACCGGGCTCGACCCGGTGAGCCGCCTCGAGCTGTGGGCCTTCCTCGCCCGGACCGTCGAATCGGGGACGGCGGTCCTCCTCACCACCACGTACTACGACGAGGCGGCCCGGGCGTCGTCGATCGTCGCCCTCGACGACGGCCGGGTCCTCGCCACCGGGCCGCTCGAGCGGGTGCTCGGCGCCATGCCGGGCGCCGTCTTCGAGGTGGGGTCCGGTGGCGGCCCCCGGTCGTGGCGGCGTCGCGGCCGCTGGCGGCTCTGGTCGCCCGACGGCACGGCGCCGCCGGGCTCGACGCCCGTCGACCCGGACCTCGCCGACGCGGTGATCGCCGCCGCGCTGGCGCGGCGGGAGGCCGCGTGAGCACCCTGCTGCACGCCGAGGACGTGGTGAAGCGCTTCGGCGACGTCACGGCCGTCGACGGCGTCTCGCTCGACGTCGCAACCGGCGAGGTCGTCGGACTCCTCGGCGCCAACGGTGCCGGCAAGACCACGTTCATCCGGATGCTCCTGGGCCTGCTCCCGCCCACCGCCGGGACGATCCGCTTCCGGGGCGAACCGGTGACGGCCGCCAGCCGCTCCCACCTGGGCTACGTCCCCCAGGGCCTCGGGCTCTACCCCGACCTCACCGTGGCCGAGAACCTGGCCTTCGCCGCGGCGGCCCACGGCGTGCCCCTCCCCGAGCTCGATCCCGAGCTCGCCTCGGTCGCCGATCGCACGGTGGCCGACATCCCGCTCGGTCTGCGCAGGCGGACCGCCTTCGCCGCGGCGGGCCTGCACGAGCCCGACCTCCTCGTCCTCGACGAACCGACGTCGGGAGTGGGGCCGCTCGGCCGGGCCGCCCTCTGGGACACCGTCCACGAGGCCGCCGAACGCGGGACGGGCGTCCTGGTCTCCACCCACTCCATGGAAGAGGCCGAGGAGACCGACCGGGTCGTCGTGCTCGCCGCGGGCCGGGTGGTGGCGGCCGGCCCCGTCGACGACATCGTCGGGGAACTCCGCGCTACCCGGCTGCCGGCCACGGTGCCGCCACGGACGCTCGACCGCCTGCGCGCCCGGGGGGCCACCGTCCTCGCCGACGGCGCCTCCTGGCGGGTGGTGGGCTTGGCGCTCGAGGAGATCCGCGTCCTGGTCGACGAGCCCGTCGACGACGTCCCCGCCACCTTCGAGGAGGCCTTCGTGGAGCTGGCTCGATGACCCCCGCAGGACGACGGGCCGGAAACCCCGACACGCGGACCGAGATCCTCGAGGCCGCTCGCGACGAGTTCGGCGAGTCGGGCTACCGGAGGGCCACCATCCGCGGCATCGCCCGCAGGGCCTCCGTCGACCCCGCGCTGATCCACCACTACTTCGGGACGAAGGACGAGTTGTTCGCGGCATCGATCGCGCTGCCCTTCGCGCCCGGCGACCTGATGGACGGTGTCTTCGAAGGGGGTCGCGACGGGGCCGGGCGACGCCTCGCCCGGGCCTTCTTCACGATCTGGGAGACGGAGCAGGCGCGCGCGTCGCTCCTCGGCGTCCTCCGGACGGCGATCAGCGGCGACGAGCGGGCGACGGCGGCGTTCCGCGAGTTCCTCCTCGAGGCGCTCCGTGACCACCTCGCCGCGCACATCGACGGCGACGACGCCCGGCTCCGGGCCGTCACCGTCGCGTCGCACCTCGTCGGCATGGCCATCACTCGCTATGTGGTGCGCCTCGAACCCGTTGCGTCCGCATCCATCGACGATCTCGTCGACCTGGTCGCCCCGCGCCTGCAGTCCTACCTCGATCAGGCGTAGGACGACGGTCGTCGGGACGGCGTCACCGCCGTGGCGGCGGCCACGAGCAGGATCGCGGCCAGGTGGTGCCATCCCGGAGTCTCGCCGAGCAGCACCCACGCCGCCACGAGGATCGTCGGGAGCTCCACCGATCCCGCGGTCGCCGCCTTCGCCGCCCCCACCGCCGGCGCGGCGACGGCGTAGACGAGCTGGGGGACGAGCGATGTCAGCAGGGCGATGCCGACGAGGAGCCACCACCCCGACGCACTCGCGGGCAGCACCTGGTCGGCGGGGAGCCGGAGAACGATCGGGAGCAGCGTGGCGACGGCACCCGTCGAGACCCACGCCAGGCGCTCGGGTGCCCGGAGCACCGTCAACCGCTCGGTGAGCACGGCGATCGTCGCCCCGAATCCGATCGGGGCGACGAAGGCCACGAGCATCGCCGGGACGTCGCTTCCCCCCGCCGCTCCGGGCGCCAGCGCCACGAGCGCCGCCACCACCACCAGCGATCCCCCGGCGAGCGCGCGTCCGCCGGGGCGCTGATCGAACAGCAACCACGCCGCGACGATGGCGAACAGCGGATAGGTCATGTACACGACGCCGACGGTGGACACCGGGATGTGGCGAAGCGCCTCGACGTAGGCGATCCACCCGAAGGCGAGGCCGGCGCCGGAGCCCACCGCCCAGGCGATGGCGCCGACCTGGTTCCGCCGGGGACGGACGAAGGGCAGGAGCACGACGGCGGCGAGCACGAACCGGGACGCCGCGACGGCCGCCGGGGCCATGCCTCCGTCGGTGAGGCTGCGGGCGAAGAACGAGACGAGGCCCATCGCGATCGATGCGGCCACGACGAGGGTGGTGGCGGTGCTGGTGCGCATGTCGCCAGTGTCGAGGGGAACAACTCGACAATCCAGCGCGTTGTATTGTGCTTTCTGATGAGTTCTATTCATGGTTTGGATCGCCACCACTACCAGCTGCTCCTGGCGTTCCGCGACACCGGCCACCTCGGCCGCGCCGCCGATCGGTTGGCCATCAGCCCCTCGGCGGCCAGCCATCGCCTCCGTGAGGCCGAGCGCAGGCTCGGGGTGACGCTGGCGGAGCCCCATGGACGCTCGCTCCGGCTCACGGCGGCGGGCACGCGCCTCGCCGCCACCGCCGCCGCCGCCGAGGCGACGCTCCGGGCGGGAGAGGACGCGGCGCGGTGGCTCGGGTCGACCGCTCGACCGACGGTGCGCCTCGCCCTCGACTTCTTCGACCGGGCCCCCTGGTTCTATCGGTACGGCGGGATCGGCCGGTTCCCCTTCCGTGTCGACGTCGTCCGGGTGTCCTACGGCGGCGCCGCGGAGGCGGTGGCCCGGCGGATCGTCGACATCGGGTTCCGGGTCGTGGCCGCCGAGGGGCCCGACGGCGAAATCGTGGGCGAGGACGTGCTCGCCGCCGCCGTGCCCACCGACCATCCCGCCGCCGAGCGCGGCGTGTTCGAACCTGCCGACGTGACGTCGGCTCCCTATCTCACCGCCGGTGAGGCACCGGAACCGGGGTTCGAGACCGAACGGTTCCTCGAGCCGGCCGGTGTGTTCCCCGAGAACCTGGTGATGATCGAGTCGATGTCGACGATCCTCCAGCTCGTCGCCGCGGGACGGGGGCTCACGATCCAGCCGCGCACCGCCCTGATCCCCACCTTCGAGGGAACGGTCGTCGTCCCGCTCTCCGGATCCCCGATCCCCGTCCGGTGGGAGATCCTGACGAGGCCCGACCCCTCCGACGACGTGGCGGTCCTGGTCGAAGCCATCCGCCTCGCCGGCGGATCCGGGACGCCGTCGCCGGCGGGAGGTGAGTAGCGTCTCCACGAGAGGCGAGTTCGAGGAGAGACATGGTCTGGGTCGTCGGCGTCATCGCGTTCATCGTGGGGTTGGTCATCGGCTGGTGGTGGTCCAATCGCTCCTGCCGCGAGACCGTGGAGTCCATGCAGTCCGAAGTGGATCGCGCCAGGTCGGAGGCGGCCGACGCCGTCACGGCACGCGACGCGGCGACGTCCGAGGCCGAGCAGGCGCGCACGGCGGCCGCCGAGGCTTCGGAGCGGGCGTCCGCCGCCGAGGCGGAGGCGGAGGCGGCGCGAGCCGATGCCGTCGCGGCGCGCTCGGAGGCGGAGACGGCGCGGACGCAGGCCGAAGCCGCCGCCGAAGCGCAGGCCGCGGCGGAGGCGCTGGCGGCACGGGCCGCGGCGGAGGTCGAGGGGACCCGGCGAGAACTGGCCTCCGCCCAGGCCGCCATCGTGAAGGCCGAGAACGACCTGGCGGCGGCACGGGTCGAGATGGAGGAGGCCCAGACCGATGCAGCCGCGGCCCGAACGGCGCGGGACCTGAGCGCCATCGCCCTTCGAGAGACCGAGGAGAAGCTGGAGGCAGCCCTCGCCGAGGCCGAGCAGGCCCGCACGGCCGAAGCCGCAGCCCGACAGGAGGTCGCGACGGCCCGAGAAGAGACCGAGATGGCCCGCCGCGAAGCCGAGAGCGCACGCCGCGAGGCCGAGGAAGCACGAACCCGGGCGGAGGCGGCCGGCGCGTCCGCGCAGGTCGCACCGGCCTCCGAGGCCCCCGGAGACGACCCGGACACGGCGGCCGCCGAGCCGGATCGACCGGCGGCTCCCGAGACCGACATCGACGTGCCGGACGACCTGACGGCCATCGAGGGCATCGGGCCGAAGATCGCTGCGCTCCTCACCGTCGACGGGATCCGCTCTTTCGCGGAGCTGGCCGCCGCCGACACCGATCGGCTCCAGCGGATCCTGGACGACGCGGGCTCGCGGTACCGGATGCACGATCCCTCCACGTGGCCCGACCAGGCGGCCCTGGCGGCCGAGGGACGCTGGGACGACCTCGAGGACCTGCAGGACCGGCTGCAGGGCGGCCGCGAAGACTGAGGACCGAGAGGCGCGCCGGGGGAACCGCACCTCTGACCGCTCGCGGGGCTCCCCCCGGCACGCCCTCGGCGCGATCGGCGCCGTGACGCGAAGAAGGCCCCCAGTGGGGACGGGGGACCTTCCTCAGCACGCCCGGAGGGACTCGAACCCCCAACCTTCTGATCCGTAGTCAGACGCTCTGTCCAATTGAGCTACGGGCGCACTCCAGCCGGACCACGCGGGTCGCGGCGAGCCTCCATGGTAGGCGACGCGTCGGTGGGGAGGAGCGGGGACTCAGCCGGCCCGGGACCCCAGCTCGTTGTCCAGGATCAGCATCGCGCCCGAGTCGTCTCCCGCCATCCGGATCCGCTCGAGGATCGAGGCGACGGTCGTCTCCTCCTCGTTCTGCTCCTGGATGAACTCCTGGAGGAAGGGGTAGCTGGCGAGGTCGCCCCGCTCCGACGCGAGGCGGTAGAGATCGTGGATCGCCTTCGTCACCGCCTCCTCCTGGCCGAGGGCCGTGGCGAAGACCTCCTCGGGTCCCTCGAAATCACCCCGCGGAGCGTCGCTCCCGGTCAGCGTGACCCGGTTTCCCCGGTCCAGCACGAAGTCGAGGAACCGGAGCGCGTGCTCGCGCTCCTCCTCCGACTGGGCGCGCATCCAGGCGCTCATCCCGTCCAGGTTCGCGTCGGCGAGGAAGGCAGACATCTGCAGGTAGGCCGCCGAGGAGGCGAGCTCCATCGTGATCTGATCGTTGAAGGCGGCTTCGAGATCGTCGGGCATGCGCATGCTGGTACTCCTGGTCGGCTCCCCCTGGATGCTATGCCGGTGGCCGCCGGAACCGGCATCGCCCAACCCCTCTCGGGAGCGTGCCCATAGACTCGACATCCGCCGCACAGGGAGCCCACTCGATGTCCGACGCCCTCGCCGACCTCGCCGCCCGGTTCTGGGACGCCCAGATGGAGGCCGAGCCCACATGGGCCGCCCTCGTCGGCGATCACCGCTTCGACGATCGGATGGAGGAGGCCTCCGTGGAGGCCGACGAACGGAAGGCCGCCACGTTCGGCGCCATCGCCGAGGCGGCCGACGCCATCGACCCCGTCGGGCTGTCCGACCACGACCGCATCACCCTCGAGGTCCTCCGCTTCGAACTGGGCACGATCCTCGACGACCTCGACGCCGCGTCGATCGAGCACACGGTCGATCCGAAGGTGGGCATCCAGCAGCAGCTCGTCTCCTACATCCCCCTCCTCGCCCCCGCCACCGCCGACCACGCCGACGCCTACGTGGCCAAGGCGTCGAAGGTCGGCACCCTGGTCGACCAGGTGATCGAGCGGCATCGGCAGGGCGCTGCGATGGGTCGCACACCGGTACGGCCCCTGGCGGCGAAGGTGGTCGACCAGCTCGACGCCTACCTGAACCAGGGGGTCGACGCCGATCCCTTCCTGCAGATCGCACCCCCCGACACCTTCACCGACGAACAGGTCGAGGCCTGGCGGGACCGGATGGCCGGCGAGGTGCGGTCGGTGGTGCGTCCCGCCATGGCGCGTTACCGCGAGGCCATCGTCGAGCTGCTGCCCGCGGCGCGACCCCAGGAGGAGGCCGGCATCTGCCACATTCCCGGCGGGCCCGAGGACTACGGCCGGGCCGTGTGGAAGTACACCTCGACCCATCTCACCCCCGACGAGATCCATGAGATCGGCCTCGCCGAGGTGACACGGCTCGAGGAGGAATACCGGGAGCTCGGCTCCGAGGTGCTGGGGACCGACGACGTCGCCGAGATCTACGAACGCCTCCGCACCGACCCCGAACTGCGATTCGAGACGTCGGAGCAGGTGCGGGAGGCCGCAGAGCGCTCGCTCGACCGGGCGAACGCCGCCGTGCCCGACTGGTTCGGGGTGGTGCCGACCACACCTTGCATCGTGCGCGAGGTGCCGGAGGTCGGCGCCGAGGACCAGACGATCGCCTATTACATGCCCCCCGCTCCCGACGGCTCGCGCCCTGGCATCCACTTCATCAACACCCACGATCCGACCAGCCGCACCCGCTTCGAGTCGGAGGCTCTCGCCTTCCACGAGTCCGTGCCGGGACATCATCTCCAGATCGCGCTCGCGCAGGAGATGGAGCAGCTCCCCGAGTTCCGCAAACACGCCCTCGCCACCGCCTACGTGGAGGGCTGGGGGCTCTACACCGAGCGCCTCGCCGACGAGATGGGGCTCTACAGCAGCCCGCTGGAGCGGATGGGGATCCTCTCGTTCGACTCGTGGCGGGCGTGCCGGCTCGTCGTCGACACCGGCATGCACGCGAAGGGGTGGAGCCGCGACCGGGCGATCGAGTACATGACGGCGAACTCCCCCCAGGCGCCCAACAACATTCGCAACGAGGTGGACCGCTACATCGGCTACTACGCCCAGGCGCTGGCCTACAAGATCGGGCAGCGGGAGATCCTGAGGTTGCGCGACGAGGCGAAGGAAGCCCTGGGCGACCGCTTCGCCATCCAGGACTTCCACGACACGGTCCTCACGACGGGCCCGGTGCCGCTCACCGTGCTCGGCGACGTCGTGCGGTCGTGGGTGAACGCATGAGAGACATGTCCCCCGGGGAGCGACGCGCCTTCCTCGCCGAGGGCACCCGGACCGGGAAGCTCGCGGTGACGATGGCCGACGGCACGCCGCACGTCACGCCGATCTGGTTCGTCCTCGACGGCGACGACGTCCTGTTCACGACCTGGCACACGTCGGTCAAGGCCCGGGCGATGCGACGGGACCCCCGGGTGAGCCTGTGCGTCGACCTCGAGGAGCCGCCCTACGCCTACGTCCATCTGCGGGGCCGGGTGACCTTCGACGAGGACCTCGATGCGGTCCGCCGCGCGGCCACCGAAATCGGGAGCCGGTACATGGGGGCCGACCGGGCGGAGGAGTTCGGCAGGCGCAACGGCGTGCCCGGCGAACACCTCGTCCGGCTCGTCGCCGACCACGTCGTCGCCGAGCACGACATGGCCGGCTGAGTAGGGATCCCCCGGCTCCTATTCTTCCTGCAAGTCGTTTGCAACAAGGAGGCTGGGTGCACGCGCCCGACGGGTTCCTCAACGCCGGCACCGCCGTCGCCACCGGCGCGGTGAGCGTCGGCGCGGTCGGGGCGGCCATCCGCCAGACCCGCGACGTCCTCCAGGACCGCCAGATCCCGCTGGCCGGTGTGGCCGCCGCCTTCGTCTTCGCCGCGCAGATGGTGAACTTCCCGGTGGCCGCCGGCACGACGGGCCACCTCCTCGGCGGGGCGCTCGCCGCCGTCCTCCTCGGGCCGGCGATGGGCTCGATCGTCGCGACGGTCGTCGTCGTCGTCCAGGCGCTCGCCTTCGCCGACGGCGGCCTCACCGCCCTCGGCTACAACGTCCTCAACATGGCGGTGGTCACCGCCCTCGGCGGCTGGGCCGCCTTCGTGCTGCTCCGCCGGATCCTGCCGAAGTCGGTCAACGGCCTGAGCCTCGCTGCGGGACTCGCCGCCGCTGCCTCCGTCGTCATGTCGTCGATGGCCTTCTCCATCCAGTGGCTCTTCGGGGCCACGGCTCCGGTGTCCTTCTCCACGGTCTTCGGAGCGATGGTCACCGTCCACCTGCTCATCGGCATCGGCGAGGGAATCATCACCACGCTGGTGGTGCGGAGCGTCCTGGCGGTGCGCCCGGACCTCGTCACCGGCGCGGAGGGGATCGCCCTCGCCGATGAGGGTCGCCGCCGGAGCCTCCGGGCCCTGACCGTCGGTGGCGTGGCCGTCGCCTTCGTCGTCGCCACCGTCGTCGCCCAGTTCGCCGCCGACGACCCCGACGGTCTCGAGCGAGTCGCCGAGGACACCGGCTTCGCCTCGTCGGCCCGCGACCACGGTCTCGCCGACTCGCTCTTCTCCGACTACGCCACCGCCGGCCTCGAGAACGAGGCGGTGAGCCTCGCCGTCGCCGGTGCCACCGGCACGCTCGTCACGCTCGCCGTGGGGTGGGGACTCTTCGCCGTCCTGCGCGACCGGAAGCCGCCCGCCCGGTCCCCCACCTGAGTCATGGGTGCCGGCCACGCCCACGCGCTGTACGTCCACGAGCACAGCGCCGTCCACCGCCTGCCGCCCCACGTCAAGCTGGTCGCCGGCATCGCCTTCGTCGTCGCCGTCGCCGTCACCCCCCGGGAGGCGGTGTGGGCGTTCGCGGTGGACGCCGTCGCGCTGCTCACCGTGGCCCGCGTCGCACGGGTCCGCCTCCGGTTCGTCGCCGTTCGGCTCCTCGTCGTCGTGCCGTTCGTCGCCTTCGCCTTCGCCCTTCCCTTCGTCGGGGGTGGTGCGACCGTCGACGTGGGCGGCCTCGCGCTGTCGGAGGAGGGTCTGTGGGCGATGGCCAACATCCTCTTCAAGGCGACCCTGGGCGCCACCACCTCGATCCTCCTGGCCGCGACCACCGAGGTTCCCCGCCTGCTCCGGGGCTTCGAGCGCCTCCGCGCCCCCCGGGTGCTCACCGCCATCGCCGCCTTCATGCTGCGATACCTCGAGGTCGTCACCGGTGAACTCCGGAGGATGCGGACCGCCATGGCCGCTCGCGGCCACGATCCGCGCTGGATCTGGCAGGTGAAGCCGATCGCCGCGTCCGCCGGGGCCCTGTTCATCCGCTCGTACGAGCGCGGTGAGCGCGTCCACGCCGCCATGCTCGCCAGGGGGTTCACCGGCACCATGCCGGAGCTGCATCGCGACGCGGTGACCGCGGCCCACTGGGCGGGCGCCGCCGTCCTCCCCTCGATCGCGGTCCTGATGGCCGTCGCCGGGTGGGTGGTGCGATGAGCACCCCCGTCATCGCCGTCGACGGCCTCCGCTTCACGTACCCCGACGGCACGGAGGCGCTGGCGGGCGTCGACCTCCACATCCATGCCGGTGAACGGGTGGCCGTGCTCGGACCCAACGGAGCGGGCAAGACGACGATGGCCCTCCACCTCAACGGCATCCACCGCTCCGCCACCGGTTCGATCACCGTGAGCGGACTGGCCCTCGCCGACGACACGCTGGCCGAGATCCGGCGCCGGATCGGGTTCGTCTTCCAGGACCCCGACGATCAGCTCTTCATGCCCACCGTGCACGACGACGTGGCCTTCGGACCGGCGAACCTCGGATTGCGCGGCGACGAGCTGGAGGAGCGGGTCACCGACGCCCTGCGGGCCGTCGGGACCGAAGCGCTCGCCGACCGGGCGCCCCACCATCTCAGCGGCGGCGAGCGGCGACGGATCGCCATCGCCACCGTCCTCGCCATGCACCCGGACCTCCTGGTGCTGGACGAGCCGACGTCGAACCTCGACCCCGCCGGACGCCGTGAGCTCATCGAACTCCTGGCCGGGCTCGACGTCACCCAGCTGGTCATCACGCACGACCTCGGCTTCGTCCTCGAGCTCTGCGAGCGCGTGATCGTCATGAACGACGGCCGGATCGTCGCCGACGGACCGACGCGCAGCATCCTCGCCGACGAGCCGCTCCTGCGGGCGAATCGCCTGGAGCCCCCGCCGGGACTGTGACGCCGTTCGAGCCTTCGGGAGATCGGCGGGTATCCTCCGTGATCCGATGACGTCGATCGACACCACCGACACCGGGGCGCCGGCAGCCTCCTGCCCCCCGACGCCCGCCCAGGTCGCCCGTGGCTTCAACGTCTCGGTGATCGTCTCGGGTATCCGCTGCACCCTCAGCTACGTCGTCCTCCCCTTCGTCGTCCCCTTCCTCGGACTCGCCCCCGGCGTCGGACCCGGCCTCGGGATCGCCATCGGGGTGGTCGCCATCGCCGCCAACCTGTGGAGCATCCGCCGGTTCTGGCAGGCGAGACATCCGTGGCGTCGGGTGGCGACGGCGGTGCACGTGGGGATCATCGCCTTCCTGGGCGTGCTGCTCGTCCTCGACGTCGGAGCCCTCACGGGCTGACCTCAGGCGAGGGCCGAAGCGACGGCCGCGGCCGTCCGCGTGGCGTCACCGGCGACGTGGGCGACGCCCACGCCCCGATAGCCCCACCCGGTGAGATGCAGGCCGGGGCGGCGGTCCACCAGGGCCTCCAGGCGTGCCAGCCACTCGCGGTGACCGATCTCGTACTGGGGGATGCCGTCGGGATGGCGCACCACCTCGACGAACTCGGGATCCACCGGGCCGCCGGTGATGGCCCCCACCTCCGCGCACACGGCGGTGACGAGGCGATCGCGGTCCCAGCCGGCGACGTCGGGCCGGGTCCGCCCCCCGGCGATCACCTTCGCCAGCGACGCCCCGGACGGTGCCCGATCGGGCGCGTACGACGACTCGAACAACACGCCGAGCGTCGCGAACCCCGCGTCCGGGCCGGTCAGGGCGCCGAACCCCCGGGGCAGCGGCATCCGGTCCGTGGCGGCGCCGAGCCCGATCACGACGACGGGGGCGCTCACCGCTTCGCCGAGGACATCGGCGAGTTCGTCGTCGACCATCGGGGCCAGCGCGCCGGGGCGGCAGGTGGCCACGACGTGGCGGGCCGCCACCTCGTCGTCGCCCATCCGCACGGACCATCCGTCGCCGGAAGGCTCGACCGCCGTCGCGCGGCGTTGCGGGCGGTAGCGGTCGCCGATCCGCTCCACGGCGGCGCGGGCCAGCGCCTCCATTCCGCCCACCGGCACGTGACTCGTCGGCCGGGTCGCGCCCTTCGGCCGGGACCGAAGCCGCTTGACCGCGCCGCGCACGATGGAGCCGGCCCGATCCTCGAGATCGACGATCGCCGGGAACGCCGACCGGGCCGACAGCCGCTCCGGGTCGCCGGCGAACACGCCCGAGGCGGCGACCCACGCCAGGGTCCGGCCGAGGCCGTCCCCCAGGCGGCGCCGGAGGAAGGCGTCGAGGGTCTCGTCGACGGGCGGGGAACGACGGACGAAGGGTTCGGCGAGGGCCCGCAGCTTCGCCGGCCACGGGACGAGCGGCGCGAACGCCGCCTTCGGCGAGGTCGGAAGGGTCACGAGGCGATCCCGCGTGTAGACGTGCCGGATCCCGGCGTCGATCGCGGGCCGGACCTCCGCGCCGATGCGATCGAGCACCGGAGACAGGTGTGGATGGGGCAGGAGCAGCGTGCCCGCCGCCGGCTCGAGCACGAACCCGTCACGGGTGATCGTCCGGGCCACGCCGCCCGGTGCGGGGCCGTCGTCGAGCACGACGACGTCGTCCACCCCGGCGTGCAGCA
>JAWVYO010000024.1:0-29122 GCA_033722675.1 Acidimicrobiia bacterium
CCCCCCCCCCACCTAGCTCTGGGCTCTCGCCCGGCGCCCGCCCGTCGCCGCGCCCCGCGCCCGCCCCCCCCCCGCCCCGCCCTCCGGGGCCCCCCCCCCCCCGCCGGGCGGGTTCCTCGTCGTCGACGCGCTCACACCGGGTGGCGACTCGGCGACGGCGGTCGGGGTCTTCGACCCGGCCGGCCGGGCCGTGCCCGACATGCCGCTTTCGACCTTCGGAACCCATCAACCCGTCGAGATCCGGGTCCTCGACCCGACGGGCGCACCCGTCGGAACCCTGCCCGTCGAGGACCTGTTCCCGGAGGGCGTCTTCGAGGTGGGCCCCGCGGAACCCGAGTGCACGAGACAGGGCCTCGAGTTCGCCCCGGGGCTGGGTCCGCCGGTCGACGGCATCCGGGGCCTGTTCGACGACCTCGGGGCGACGCCCGAGGAGACGACGATGGTCGTCGAGTGGGGCGCCGTCGGACTCGACGGTCTCGGTGATCCCTTCCGGTTCTCCGCGCCGTCGGGGCCGCCGACGATCGAAGGAGGATTCGGCGACATCCTGACCGTCGGGTCGTCGCAGGTGACGTTCGACGCCTCCGGTGAGTCGCCCATCGCATTGGACTGCGCCACCCCCGGTGTCCTGTGCGGCGGCAGGGCGCCGGTCCTCGACGGTGGCGACTACCACGTGCTGTGGTTCGAGACGGCCGCCCCGTTCCCGCCGCCGGGTGGGTTCCAGTCGCAGCAGGCGATCGTCTTCAACGACTCGATCGGCGAGCCCTGGCAGCACGTGCCCGACTTCCCGTGGGACACGTTCAACGGCGCGGCCGTGTGGATGTTCGTCGACACCCCGCTCGGCGGCGGACCGCCGGTGTTCTCGGCCAGCGTCGCGCAGGGCGGGACCACGGTCGCTCCGCTCGCCACCGATGCCTTCGCGTACGTCATGGACGACACCTTCGCCGTGTTCGTGCCACGGGCCGAGTTCCCGACGATCTCGGGCTTTGGAGCCGCCGTCCACTTCCACGACGGCAGCTTCGGATTCCAGCCCTCGGACCTCTCGATCCTGGACTCCGCTCCCGACACGAACGGACCCTGGACCCGAGGACCCGGGGACCTGTTCGCCCCGATGCCGGTCGGAGACATGGATCACGTCGTCACCGGGATCCCCGACGAGGTGCCCGAGGTGACGACCACCACGGTGCTCGAGGTCACGCCGACCACGCAGCCCGAGGCGACGGCGACCACGTTGCCCGAGGTCACGCCGACGACGCAGCCCGAGTCGACGCCGACGTCGGTCCCCGAGGCGGGCCCCCCGCCGGAGACTCCCCAGGGCGACGACGGAGGAGGGCCGCCCTGGGGCCTCATCATCGGTGGTGGGATCGTCATCATCGGAGGCGGGGGGTACCTCCTCACCCGCAGGTCCGGTGCCGAACCCACGCCCACCACCGAGGAGGAGCCCACGCCCGAGCCCGACTCCGACGGTGGGCTGCCGCCGGGTCGGAAGTTCGACGATGAGTTCCTCATCACCTTCTTCGACACCGAGGAGGAGGCGAAGTGGGAGCTCGACGAGACCGACTGGAAGCGTTGGCAGGAGCTGAAGCTCGAGGAACGGACCCACCTCTGGACGGCCACGCGAACTCGTGAGGAGGGAGTTCAGCGACGGATCGAGACCGCCGTCGAGGGATACATGCGGGGGCTTCGGGGCGGCATCGATGCCTTCGCCGACGGCGTCGAGACCTACGCGGGCGGGACCGAAACGGTGATCCGCGAGAGCGACGAGTTGCTGCGGATCTACAACGAATGGTCCCAAGAAGGCGGCATGCGCGACGTCATGTGGTGGGTCGACCTCGCCGAGGCGGTCGTGGGGATCGGTCGGCTTGCGGTCAACCTCGGCGAGGGCACGGTACGCCTCATCGCCCGGTCCCTGGGCAGCGCCGACGAAGGGGTGGACGTCGGCCGGGCGGCGGCTCGCGCTGCAGGGGCCGCGGACGAGACCGGTGGTGCCACGGGGAGGGCGGCACGGGCCACCGACGAGGCCGCCGACGCTGCGACGGCGTCCAACGCCGGGGCCGGACGTCGCGTCGTCGGCGAAGCGAACGACATCTACGACGGGGTCGACCTCGCAGAGTTCGAGAAGTTCGTGGAGTCGGTGCTGGGCCGGTCGTTCGACAATTTCGACGAGGCACTGCCGCTCGTCGCCCGGCACCTCGGCTACTACATGGACTTTTCCCAGACCCAGAAGAACTGGCTGCTCGAGTTGGCGACGAAGGCGACGCTGGCCGCTCGGGGGAATCGGATCGACTTCGACCCGGAGGCGTTGGCGTGGCTCCATCGCATGGGTCAGAGTGAGGAGTTCTGGGAGAACCTCGCCAAGGCGGCGAGCCTCGACATCGATGCTCGGATCTATCGGCTGGTCGACGAGGTGGAGCTCGGTCTCCTTCGGCGTCTGGCCAACTCGCCCGAGGCTGCATCCGCCGCCCGATCCTCGCGATCGCGAACGCCCCCTGCGGGCGCGGCGGGTGCGGCGGATGAGGCTGCGGAGACGGTGAGGATGCCGCCTCCTGGGGGTGCGGATGAGGCTGCGGAGACGGTGAGGATGCCGCCTCCTGGGGGTGCGGTGGATGAGGCTGCGGAGACGGTGCGGATTCCCCCGCCCGCCTCTGCTGTGCGCCCGCTCGATCCGGCGGTCACGCTCCCGCCCCCCGGAGCAGCCACGCTGCCGCGCGGCGGTACGCCGACGCTCCCGCCTCCCTCGGCGCGGGCTGCGATGGATGAGGTCGCGGAGACGGTGCGGATGCCGCCTCCTGGGGGTGCGGATGAGGCTGCGGAGACGGTGCGGATGCCGCCTCCTGGGGGTGCGGTGGATGAGGCTGCGGAGACGGTGAGGATCCCGCCTCCGACGGGTGCGGTGGACGAGGCCTCGGAGACGGTGCGGATGCCGACTCCGATGGGGGCAGGAACCCGTCGCCCACGAGTGGGCGAGTCGGCGGCCAGCCCCGTGTCGCTCAACGAGATCGGCGCCACCGGTCGTGGTCCTGCCGACGCGACTTCGGCGGCGGGGACGTCCGACGCCGTGCGGACAGGCCTGAAAGGGAGCCGGGGGCTTCCCGGACTCGTGAGTCTCGCCCAGTCGCTCGGTCTCGACCGGGGAGGCGAGCGGTGAGTCCTCTCGTAGTCCCGGACGTGGGTGTGGTCGATCGCCGGATGCCGGCGCCTGCCGACGTGCGAGGCCTCCTCGCCGGATCCGTCGAGGGCGAGCACCCGGTAGTGCTCACCGGGGCGGATGGACGCGCCTGGTGGTCGGCGGCGGTCTCTTCGCCGGACCTCGTCTTCGCGTTGTGGACGGATCCGGGTCAGCAACTGGTGGTCTATGGCGGCGACCCCGACACCATGCGGAGCCGCCTCGAGACGGCGACCGTGGCCATCGCCGCAGGCCGGCTCCAGCTGGAGTTGAATCCGGCATGGTCTCGGGCGCGCGCCGTCGAGGGCGACGTCGCTTCGTTCTTCGGTGTCGATGTCGTCGTTTCCACCGACGACCCGATCGAGGCAGCGACACGCATCGCTGGAGATCCCGCTGGAGCCGGCGAGATGCTCGGACTCGTCGGGACCACGGCGACCCTCCTCGCGCAGCCGGGCTCACAGTTGGCCGATCGGCTCGCAGCCGCCGGGGCGCGCCCACCGACGTCGCTCACGCTCGTGGACGGGGAGGGTGAACTCGGCGCGATCATGGCGCGATCTGCCTGGACGAGAGCCCTGGGGGCGTTCCAGGTTCGATCCGTCTCCTCACTCGACGGGCTCGGCGCCGTGCTCGACGGATCCGTCGGCGACATGGGCGTGGTCGTCGGAGACACCTCGGCCCGCGGTCGCGCCGGCGACCTCCTCGGCGGCGACGAGGCATTCGATGTCGTCGCTGCGGCGCACTCCGGCGGGAGGACGTCCTTCGTCACCGATCTCGTCACCGCCTTCGGGGCGCTGGGCGTCACGGTCGTGACAGGGAGTGCCGTACCGGTTCGTCCGACCGTCGTCCTGCGGGGCGAGGCGGCCGAACAGGCGCGCCTCCACCTGGATCTCGAGGAGCCCACGTCGCCGATGGTCACGATGGGTGCGCTCGCGGGCGAGCACCTCGAGCGCTACGTGGCTCATCAGTGGGTCGGTTCGATGCGGAGAGCGGCGCGCGCAGCGACCGACACATGGCCCGTCGGCGGTCCCACGGCGGCGTCGGAGGCCCGGGCCACCGGGCTCGTGGGCTCGGCGAGCCCGTCCCAGGCGCCGAATGCGATCGACGGCGAAGCCATGGTGCGAGTCGCCCGGGCGCGAGGGTGGCACGACATCGATCCCGCCCTTCCGCCGGTCCTCGATCGCGCCCTCGTCGCCGCACGGCGTCAACTCGTCGGCGACGACACGCCGGTGCCGGGCGACGTCGTCGAGCGCGTCACCGAGTGGGGAGGCCGTCCCGGCTTCTGGGCGGATCTGCTCTCGGGGGTGGAGTGGTCCGGTGACCGCATCGTGCTGCCATATCCGGCACCGGCGATCGAGATCCTGCGTGCCGTCGTGGTGTCGGGAGGGAACGCAGCCGAACTCCGTTCGTGGCTCGGTCCGGTCAAGGCGGCCGTGTATCGAGGACTGGCAGGAGGCGCCGATGGTTGATTGGCGGGAACAGCACCGTCGCGAACTCATCGAGAAGCAGCGACACATCTCCCAGAAGCTCGCCCAGCTCCGCGAGTTCCGCGCGCTCGTACTGAGCTGGGAGACGCGCCTTCGCCGCTCGAAGCAGTGGCTCGACTCACTCGACGACGCCGTGATCAGCGACTCCTACTTCAACGTCGGCGCCCTCATCCGGCTCACCTCGATCACCGAGTCGCTCCAACGCATGGTGAACGAGTTTCAGCAGGTGGGGGATCCGAAGGCGACGGGAACCGGAACCGCGGTGCAGCCGGCCACCGGCGCCGCACCGGGGACGTCGACGCCGGTGGCGTCGGCTGAGGGGTCCGGGCCTTCGACGGGTGACTACGCAGCATGGCTGACCTCCCGGGCGGGCCCGCTGGCGACGTCGACCCCCTGGGAGCTGGTCTTCGAGTTCGACCCCGTCACGGCCGAATCGGTTCGCCAGAAGGATTGGGGAGCGGCCATCACCAACGTCGTCTTCAATCCGTTCACGTCCACGGCCGCCATGGGATACGCCGAGAAGGCGTCGAACATCGTCTCGGCCATGCGCGAAGACCACGCCGACGCTTTCGACGATCTCAAGGACGGATGGCACGACACGAGGTCGGCGCTCGGGCGGATCGTGGACGCCCTCGACGGCGTCGACCATCAGAAACTCCGGGCGCTCGAGGCCGAACTCGCCGAGGTGCTGCGCGACTACGAGCGGACCTACGACGGTGCTCCCGGCGAGGATCCCCGGGCTGCCCGGGAGCTCCGGGAGCTGGCCGAGGGCGACGGGGCCGAGGAGGAGTTCGAGAAGCTCGCCGAGCGGGCTCGCGCCCGAGCCGCGGAGCTCGATCGTGCGTCGGACGAGCCGTACGACCCCGACACCGATCCGGACCTCGGAGACCTCGACGACCTGCCCGGACTCGACGACTGATCGGGCCGTTTCGCCCGCCACCTCCCCAATCACACCCCTGGTACGCTCCCGCCACGCGGCGCGGAGTGAGGGTCATGGAAATCGACATCGGCATCGGCAAGACCGGTCGCCGGGCCTGGGGATTCGACGACATCGCGATCGTCCCGAGCCGACGGACCCGCGACCCCGACGACGTCGACATCTCCTGGGAGATCGACGCCTACCGCTTCGACCTGCCGATGCTGGCCTCCGCCATGGACTCGGCGGTCAGTCCCGAGACGGCCGTCCAGATCGGTCGCCTCGGCGGGCTGGGCGTGCTCAACCTCGAGGGACTGTGGACCCGGTACGAGGATCCCGAGCCCCACTTCGTCGAGATCGCCTCGCTGCCCGTCGAGAAGGCCACCCGGCGGATGCAGGAGATCTATCTCGAGCCCATCAAGCCCGAGCTCGTCGGACGGCGCATCGAGGAGATGAAGTCGGCGGGGGTGACCACCGCCGCCAGCCTGACGCCGCAGCGGGTCGAGGAGTACTCGTCGATCACGAAGGAGACCGGCCTCGACATCCTCGTGATCCAGGGGACCGTCGTCTCCGCCGAGCACGTGTCGACGCGGACCGAGCCGCTGAACCTCAAGAAGTTCATCCGTGAGTACGAGACACCCGTCGTCGTCGGCGGGGTCGCCTCCTATTCGACGGCGCTGCACCTCATGCGCACCGGCGCCGTCGGCGTCCTCGTCGGCGTCGGCCCCGGCGCGGCGTGCACGACCCGCGGGGTGCTCGGGGTCGGCGTTCCGCAGGCCACCGCCATCGCCGACGCCGCCGGCGCGCGGATCCGCCACCTCGACGAGACCGGCCGGTACGTCCATGTCATCGCCGACGGAGGCATGCGCACCGGCGGGGACATCGCCAAGGCCATCGCCTGCGGCGCCGACGCCGTCATGCTCGGATCACCCATCGCCAGCGCCGACGAGTCACCGGGCCGGGGCTTCCACTGGGGCATGGCGACGTTCCATCCGGACCTGCCTCGCGGCGCCCGGGTGGAGACCAGGAGCCTGGGCACCCTCGAAGAGGTGCTCGTCGGGCCGGCCCACGAGAACGACGGTAAGCGCAACCTGTTCGGAGCGTTGCGGGTCTCGATGGCGACGACCGGCTATTCCGACGTGAAGGCCTTCCAGAAGGCCGAGGTGATGGTGGCGCCGGCGCTGAAGACCGAGGGCAAGAACCTCCAGCGCTCCCAGGGCGTCGGCATGGGCTGATGGACTTCGACAAGGTCCTCGTCCTCGACTTCGGAGCCCAGTACGCGCAGCTCATCGCCCGCCGGGTGCGGGAGGCACACGTGTTCTCCGAGATCGTCCCCCGCGACATCACGGCCGACGAGGTGGCCGCCAAGGCGCCCACCGGGATCATCCTCTCGGGCGGGCCGGCCTCGGTCTACGCCGCCGACGCCTACACCATCGATCCGGAGATCCTCCGTCTGGGGGTTCCGGTCCTCGGCATCTGCTACGGCCACCAGCTCATCGCCCACACCCTCGGCGGCGACGTCGCCCGCACCGAGGCCGCCGAGTACGGACGGATCGAACTCGACGTCGTCGCCGAGTCGACGCTGTTCCAGGAGCTCCCCGTCACCCAGCAGGTGTGGATGAGCCACCGGGATGCCGTCGTGAAGGCGCCGCCCGGGTTCAACGTCACCGCCTCGACGGCCGACTCGCCGGTGGCGGCGATGGAGGACCTCGAACGAGGTCTCTGCGGCGTCCAGTTCCATCCCGAGGTCACCCACACGCCCCGGGGTCAGGAGGTCCTGAAGCACTTCCTCTTCGACGTCTGCGGGGCGCGTCCCACCTGGACCCACGTCTCGATCATCGAGACGGCGGTGGAGGCCATTCGCGTCCAGGTGGGCGACGGCGAGGTGATCTGCGGGCTCAGCGGCGGCGTCGACTCCGGCGTGGCCGCCGCCCTCGTCCACAAGGCCGTCGGCGACCAGCTCACGTGCGTCTTCGTCGACCACGGCCTGCTGCGCCAGGGCGAGGCCGATCAGGTCGTGGAGACCTTCGGCCGGGTCTTCGAGGTGAACCTCGTCCATGTGGAGGCCCAGGATCGCTTCCTCGAGGCCCTCGCCGGCGTCAGCGACCCCGAGCGGAAGCGGAAGATCATCGGCGAGACGTTCATCCGGGTGTTCGAGGAGGTGGCCCTGGACCATCGCGAGGCGAAGTTCCTCGTCCAGGGGACCCTGTACCCCGACGTCATCGAGTCGGGGACGAAGGACGCGGCGAAGATCAAGAGCCACCACAACGTCGGCGGGCTCCCCGACGACATGGAGTTCGACCTCGTCGAGCCGCTGCGGGACCTCTTCAAGGACGAGGTTCGGGCCATCGGCGAGGAGCTCGGGCTGCCGGAGGAGCTCGTCTGGCGCCAGCCCTTCCCGGGCCCCGGCCTGGCGGTACGGATCATCGGCGACATCACCGAGGAGCGCCTGGACGTCCTGCGGGAGGCCGACGCCATCGTGACCGAGGAGATCCGCCGGGCCGGCCTCTACCGGGAGATCTGGCAGGCCTTCGGTGTGCTCCCGGCGATCCGGTCCGTGGGCGTCCAGGGCGACGAGCGCACCTACGCCTATCCGCTCATCGTGCGGGCGGTGACGAGCGAGGACGCCATGACGGCGGACTGGGCGCGCATCCCCTACGACGTGCTCGAGCGCATCTCGTCACGCGTCATCAACGAGGTCGACGGGATCAACCGCGTCGCCTACGACATCTCCTCGAAGCCCCCGGCCACCATCGAGTGGGAGTAGGCCTCCCGGCTCGCTCGGGGCTCCAGCCTGGCAAGATGGTGTGATGTCCGATCGTCATGTCGCCCGGGGAGGGCGGCGTCTCAGCGCCACGGTCACCGACCTCGACGTCGTCCGCCAGCGCGCCTTCGTGGCGGCGCTCGCCCTCGACGGCGCCGACCTGGACGAGGCGGAGCGCTCCCTCGACGAGATCGAGCTGCTCGCCGACACGGCCGGGTCGGAGGTCGTGGACCGCGAGATCCAGCAGCGCCACCGTCCCGAGCCCGCCACCTACTTCGGGAAGGGCAAGGTCGCCGAGTTCGCCGGGCGGGTGAAGGCGCTCGACTGCGACGTCTTCATCGTCGACGGCGAGCTGACCCCGGTGCAGCAGCGCAACCTGCAGGAGGCCTTCGAGGTGGACGTCGTCGACCGGATCGCCCTCATCCTCGACATCTTCGCCCTCCATGCCACGAGCAGCGAGGGCCGGGCGCAGGTGGAACTGGCGATGAACCGCTACCGGCTCCCGCGCCTGCGGGGCCGCGGAACCGAGATGAGCCGTCTCGCCGGCGGTATCGGTACCCGCGGTCCGGGCGAGACCCAGCTGGAGACCGACCGCCGCCGCGTCCTCGGCCGCATCACCCAGCTGGAGCGGCAGATCGACAAGATGCGCACGACACGGGAGACCCAGCGCAAGGCCCGGGCCCGCAGCGGCATGCCGAGCGCCGCCCTCGTCGGCTACACGAACGCCGGCAAGTCGAGCCTCCTCAACCGCCTCACCGACGCCGGGGTCCTCGTCGAGGACCGCCTGTTCTCCACCCTCGACGCCACGGTGCGACGCATCGATCTGCCGACGGGCCAGACCGCCCTCCTCTCCGACACGGTCGGCTTCGTGCGCGACCTGCCCCACACCCTCGTCGAGGCCTTCCGGTCGACGCTCGAGGAGTCGGTGGGGGCCGATCTGCTGATCCACGTGGTGGACGCCTCGGCCGCCGACCCCGAGGGCCAGATCGTCGCCGTCCGGACGACGCTCCAGGAGATCGACAGCCACGAGGTCTCCGAGCTGTTGGTCCTCAACAAGGCCGACGTCGCCGATCCGGTGGCGGTGACGCGCCTGCAGAACCTCAACCCCGGTTCGGTCGTCGTGTCGGCGGCGACGGGGGAGGGGATCGACGACCTCCTCGATGAGCTCGACCGCCGGCTCACCCCGCCGAGCGTCGATCTCGAACTCCTCCTGCCCTACGACCGCGGCGACCTCGTCTCCGCCCTCCACGATGTCGCTGAGGTCGTGTCGGAGTCGCACGAGGCCGAGGGCACGAGGGTGAAGGCCCGAGTCCCCCTCGACGAGACCGAGCCCTTCCGGGCCTTCGCCGTCTAGCTCTAGCGGCGGAGCTCGTCGATGAGCTCCGCGATCTGACGACCCTCCAGCGAGGCGGCCCGGTCCGTCGCCGCCTCGAGGCGATCCGACGGCACGGTGTCGCGAATCCGCTGTTCGAGTTCGGTGTAGCCGGCCTGCCAGGGGACCGGTAGGACCCACCGCCGTCGCTCCCGCTGGAGACGGTCGAGCTCCATGAGCGTGGCGGCGAGCTCCGCCTCGCCGCGTTCGAGCGCCACGCCGGCGAGGTCGGCGCCCAGCCAGGCGGCATCGTCGGGCCGGGCGCGGGCGAGGACCCGGCCGGCGACGGTGGCGAATTGCTCGAAGGCCTCGTCGGCGTCGCCGCGCCGCAGGGCGATGTGCCCGAGGATGCGGAGTCCCAGGTCCGCCATCTGCGGCTGTCCCACCTGCTCGGCGACGGCGAGCGACCGCCGGATGTGCCGTTCGGCCTCGTCGAGGTCCCCGTCGACGAGGGCGAGGTTCGCTCGCGTCATCGCCAGCCCGTTGGCCGGGAGCGGGAAGGCTTCCATCGTGTGCCGTTCGCCGACCTCGACGTGTCGGCGTGCCTCGTCGAGGTCGCCCCGGAAGAAGGCCGACACCGCGCCCACCGAACGCGCGATCGCGATCGCATACGCCTGACCTCCGGCATCGGCGTGCTCGACCATCTCGTCGGCGGCGGCCTTCGCCTCCTCGTATCGGCCCACCTGGGGCGCGTTCATCGCGATGTTGAAGAGGGCGATCGTCAGGTAGTCGCTGCCGGCGTCCCGGGTGAGATCGGCGATGCGGACGTAGGCGTCGATGGACTCTTCCAGCTCCCAGTCGGCGTTGAGGATGTTGGCCTGCACCATGAGCGAGCGGTGGAGGGCGTGGGGATGGTCGAGCGATTCGGCAACAGCCAGGCTCCGCTCCGCGAAGGGCTTCGACTCGGCCACCTTGTCCTGGAGGAAGAGGAAATGGGCGAGCCATGAGTTCGCCTCGGCGAGATCGGGGGACGGTTCGTGGTCGGCGCGCAGGATTTGTGTCAGGCGCTCGGTGCCCTCCACGATCTGCCCGGCGGTGAACCAGTACCGCCCGTAGGCGGCGGCGAGGCGCAACGCCAGCGCCGACGCGCCGGACTCCGACGCCCAGGTGAGGGCTGCCCGCACGTTGTCGGCCTCCTCCCGGCACACCCTGGCCCATCGGTCCGAGTCCGGCCCGAGGAGCCCGACATCGGCCCCGCGCATCATCCGCTCGAACTCCTCGGCGTGGCGGCGCCGGTACTCCTCGGCCTCTCCGCCATCGAACAGACGGTCCATGGCGTACTGGCGAACGGTCTCGAGGAGCCGGTAGCGGGGCTCGTCGGCGCCCCGTTCGAAGGCGACCAGTGACGCGTCGACGAGATGGGTGACGAGGTCCAGCATCTCGAAGTCGGGCAGTGTCTCGTCGGAGCAGACGCGCTCGACCGTCTCGAGGGTGAAGCCGCCGTGGAAGACGCCCAGCCGGCGGAGCAGGATCCGCTCGTGGTCGGGGAGCAGATCGTGACTCCAGTCCATGGCGGCCTGGAGGGTCCGCTGGCGGGGCATCGCCGTACGCGATCCGCCCGTGAGCAGCCGGAACCGGTCGTCGAGCCGTTCGGCGAGCTGTTCCGGTGTGAACACCTTGAGGCGCGCGGTCGCCAGCTCGATCGCCAGGGGGATTCCGTCGAGTCGGCGACAGATCCGCTCCACCGCCCTGCGGGTCTCGGGGTCGTCCCCAAGTCCACCGACGAGCTCCGCGCGTTCCATGAACAGCGCCATGGCGTCGTCGGAGGCCCGCATGGACGGACACCGCCACAGACGCTCTCCGGAGACGGCGAGCCCCTCGCGGGACGTAGCGATGATCCGCAGGTCCGGGCAGGCGCGGAGCAGGTCGTCGGTGACCTTGGCGACCTCGTCGATGAGGTGCTCGCAGTTGTCGACGACGAGGAGGGCCGAGTCTCCTCCGAGGTCGCGGGCGATCGTGTCGATGAGCGGCCGGGTCGGCTCCTCGACGATGCCCGCCGCCGCGGCGATCGCCGGGAGGACGAAGCCCTGTTCGGACAGGGGGGCGAGCTCGACGAACCAGACCCCGTTCGGATGGTCGTCGACGGACTCTGCGGCCGCCTGGAGGGCGAGGCGGGTCTTCCCGACGCCGCCCACCCCGGTGAGGGTGACGATCCGATGCTGGTCCAGCAGCTCGAGGACCTCCGCGAGCTCCCGTTCGCGCCCGATGAACGACGTCAGCTGTACGGGCAGGTTGTTCGGTCGGCGTTCGAGCGAACGCACCGGCCCGAGATCGGTGGAGAGCCCCGGTCCGACGAGGAGGTGGAGGCGCTCGGGCTCGCCGAGGTCCTTGAGCCGGTGCTCCCCGAGATCGTCGAGACCGAACCCGTCGGGGAGATCGTCGCGGACGAGGGCGGCGGTGGCCGCCGACACGAGCACCTGCCCACCGCGGGCGGCGTCCATGATCCGTGACGTGCGGTTCAGGGTGTGCCCGAAGAAATCGCCGTCCCGCTCGGCGGCATCACCCGTGTGGACGCCCATGCGGACCCGGAGTGTGCCCACGGCACCCATGTCGGCGGCGGCGATGTTCCGTTGGGCGGCAGCTGCCGCCTCGACCGCGGCCGGGGCCGAGGGGAACGCCGCGAGGTGCCCGTCGCCGGTGTGCTTGAACAGGCGACCGCCCCGCGCCGTCACGGCCTCGTCGATGACGGTGTCGTGGTGCTCGAGCGCGCGGGCCATCGCGTCGCCATGGGCGTCCCACAGCCGGGTGCTTCCCTCGATGTCGGTGAACAGGAAGGTCGTCGTCGCCACGGCGGAGACGGTACTCGCCCCGTCCGGCCGCCGTCGCGCCGCCCGATCCCTCAAGCGGGCCCCCGGCGGGGCCGATAGGTGAGATACGTCGGACAGGGGTGCCGTGTGTCGTTCTACGACGATCCAGAGCTCCTCGACCTCTTCAGAAGCGAGGTCGACGAGCGAGGTGGCAAGCTGAAGAACGCTGCCCGCGCCCTCGCCGACGGGTCCCTCGACCGCGCCGCCGCCACCGACGCCTTCCGCGAGGGTCACACCATCAAGGGCACCGCCCGCATGATGGGCTTCGTCGCCGTGAGCGACGCCGGGAAGCTCCTCGAGGAGACGTGGAAGGCGATCTCCGACGGCGAGATCGACGAGGCCGACCGGCTCGGCCCACCCCTCGAAGCGCTCGCCGACGCCGTGCTCGCAGCCGCCACGGCCGACCCGGCAGGCGGGACCCCGGGTCTCGCCGAGGCGGTGCGGCGGGTCCGGATGTGCCTTCGGGGCGAGTTCGAGGACGACGAGCCCGAGGCCATCGCCGAGGAGCAGCCCGGGGGCACCGGTCGCCCGGAGGGTGAGACCGCCGACTTCGGGGGACTGCTCGGCGCGATCGACTCGTGGGCCTTCGGCGAGACCGTGCGGGTCAATGCCGCGAGTCTCTTCCGCCTCATCAACGGGATCACCTCGCTGCGGGTCGACATGGAGGTGCTGGGACAGCAGGTCGCCGATCTCGGCCGCGCCGACACCGAGACCGCCGACCGGTTGCTCGCCGAGTTCCCGGCCGCCATCACGGGTGCCGAGAAGCAGGTGCTCGAACTCCAGGGCCAGGCGCTCGAACTCGCCGCAGCCCCCCTGAGCGACATCACGAACACGTTCCCCCAGCTCGTCCGCTACCTGGCACGCAAGTCCGGGAAGGAACTCCGATTCGAACTGGTCGGCGACGAGCACAAGATCGATCGGCAGGTTCTCGAGCAACTCTCCGACGCCCTCCGCCAGCTCCTCGTCAACGCCGTGCAGCACGGCATCGAGACCACCACCGAGCGCACGGCAGCCGGAAAGCCCCCGACGGCGACGCTCGCCATGCATGCCGCCGTGCGGGACCACCGCCTCGAGATCTCCGTCAGCGACGACGGCCGGGGCATCGACTGGGACGCCGTTCGTCGCAGCGCCATCCGACGCGGCCTCCTCCAGCCGGGTAGCGAGGAGGACGAGAACGCCCTCAAGTCCGTCCTGTTCGCAGAGAACTTCTCGACGTCGGGGCCGGGAGAACTGGTCGGGGACGGCAACGGGCTCGCCGTGGTCGCCGCCGCCGTCGAGGCGCTCCACGGGAGCCTCACGATCGAGACGGAGCCCTTCGTCGGGACGACCTTCACCCTCACCGTCCCGACGTCGCGCGCCCTCCAGGACGCCGTGCTCGTGCGTGCGGCCGGGCAGACCTGGGGTGTCCCGGGCCTCTCGGTGCTCGGACGGGTCCCGTATCCCGGTGACGACGCGACGTTCGCCTGGGAGGGCGAGCGGATCCCCCTCGCCACCTTCGCCGAGGCCGTGGGCCTCCCCGAGCACGACCCCCTCGTGCGGGTGGTGGTCGTCAGCAGCCCCACGGGCCCCGTCGGGCTCGCCGTCAGCGAGGAGATCGGCAGGCGGCAGGTCGCCGCTCGGGAGTTGGGCCCGATCCTCGGCGGCGTGCCCCACCTGACCGGGGCCGCCCTGCTCGGGGGCGGGGACGTCGTGGTCCTCGTCGACGCCGCCCGGCTCGCCGAACGGGTGCGGGCCGTCCCCGACGACGGCGGTCCGCGTCGGCGGATCCTCGTCATCGACGACTCCCGGGGGGTCAGACAGGTGGTGGGCGGTGCCCTGGGCTCCGCCGGGTTCGAGGTCGAGCTCGCCGGCAGCCCCACGGAAGCCCTCGCAGTGCTCGATGAACACACCGTCGACGGCATCGTCACCGACTTCGTGCTCCCCACAATGACGGGTGCGGACCTCGTGGCCCGCATCCGGGACAAGGGCATCCGCGTGCCCATCGTCGTGCTGTCCGGTCAGGCCACCGCCGATGACCAGCAGCAGGCGCTGGACGCCGGCGCCGACGCGTACTTCGACAAGGACGACGTGCGTAAGGGAGCCCTCGCCCAGGCGCTGCGGGAGCTCACCGATCGACCGGAGGTGCGGGCGTGAAGATCCTCGTCGCCGACGACAGCCCGGCCTTCCGCGCCGCACTCACCCGACGGCTCGTCGAGGCCGGGTACGAGGTGGTGAAAGCCCGCGACGGCGTGGAGGCGCTGTCCGAGTTCTACGCGGAGCGGCCGGACATCGTGCTGCTCGACCTGCTCATGCCGCGGCTCAGCGGCTGGGTCGCCTGCCGGATCATGAAGGAGGATCCGGTCCTCGGCCGCACGCCGGTCCTCGCCATCACCGCGGCCGACGGCGCGGACAGCCGGTACTGGGCGGAGCATTCCGGTGCCGACGCCTTCGTCGCGAAGGACGAGGTCGGCGAGACCCTCCTCGACCGGATCCGGGCGATCGTCGCCTCCCGCGCCCTCGCGGACCTGGCGGGCGAGGGGACCGGGTTCCTCGGCGAGGATCTGGGCGACGTCGACGTCCTCGCACGGGTGTGCGAGATGCTGGATCGCAAGCTCTTCGAGGCGACGGTCGTGAACGACATCACGGCGATCGCCGGGGCGACACTCGACCTCCACGGCTCGATCAGCCGGATGCTGCAGGCGCTGCGACGGATCGTCGCCTTCGACGCCGCCGCCGTGGGTCTCGTCGACGAGGGGATCGTCGGCATCTGGACGCCACGCCGGCTCCCACCGTCGCTGGTCGCCGGTGTCCACGACCGTGTCGTAGGCCACCTGGACGACGCCACCGGAGCCACGTCGTCGTACACGCAGTGGGTGGCCTTCGAATCCGACCGACTCCTCGACGCCGGCGAGTGGCGGTCCGAGCACGTCGTCCGACTCACGAGCCACGGTCGATCCATCGGGGTCCTGGCACTGGCCGCCGCCCACGTGGATGCGTTCGACGATCGCACACATCGGATCCTGCGCACGATGGCGCCGGCGATGGTGACGGTGCTCGACAGCGCCCGACTCCACCAGCGGTCGGTGGCGGCCTCCCAGGGGGTCTGACCCTCGTCCGGTCGCCGTCCGACGACCGAACTACATCCATCGGATTCGCCCGGGGGCCACGCCGTATACTCGGCGGGCCGATGTCCGAATCCCCCCTCTTCGACGATCTCAACGCCGTGCAGCGGGAGGCGGTGGCCGCCACGGACGGCCCCGTGCTCGTCGTGGCGGGCGCCGGGTCCGGCAAGACCCGGGTCCTGACCTACCGGATCGCCCACCTCGTGCGTGATCTCGGCGTGTCGCCGTATCAGATCCTCGCGATCACCTTCACGAACAAGGCGGCCAACGAGATGAAGGAGCGGGTCGGTCAGCTCGTCGGCCAGGTGGTGCGGGGCATGTGGGTCTCCACCTTCCACAGCGCCTGCGTTCGGATCCTGCGCCGGGAGGCGCCGGCGCTCGGGTACCGATCGGCGTTCTCGATCTACGACGACGCCGACGCCCGTCGCCTGGTGGAGATGTGCGTACGGGACCTCGACCTCGACCCGAAGCAGTTCCCGCCGAAGAGCATCCGGGCGGCCATCTCCAACGCCAAGAACGAACTCGTGGACTTCGAGTCGTTCGCGGGCCAGGGCACCGGTCCCTATCACGAGCGCGTCGCCGACGTCTACCGGCTCTACCAGCAGCGGCTCCTCGAGGCCTCGGCGATGGACTTCGACGACCTCCTCATGGTGACCGTCGAGCTGCTCGGCGCCTTCCCCCAGGTCCTCGAGGCCTACCAGGACCGCTTCCGGTACGTGCTCGTCGACGAGTACCAGGACACGAACCACGCCCAGTACCGGCTCGTGAAGATGCTGGCCGCCAAGCACCGCAACGTCTGCGTGGTCGGTGACAGCGACCAGAGCATCTACGCCTTCCGGGGCGCCGACATCCGCAACATCCTCGAGTTCGAGCGGGACTACCCCGACGCCCGGGTGGTGGTCCTCGACCGCAACTACCGGTCCACCCAGACGATCCTCGACGCCGCCAACGCGGTCATCTCGAACAACCCGAGTCGCAAGCCCAAGCACCTCTGGACCGACCTCGGGGACGGGGACCGGGTCGTCGTGTACCGCGCACAGGACGAGCACGACGAGGCGGCCTTCCTCGCCGAGGAGGTGGGCACGCTGCAGGACGGCGGCACCCGGCTGTCCGATGTCGCGGTCTTCTACCGCACGCACGCCCAGAGTCGTGTCATCGAGGAGGTGCTGGTCCGCTACGGCATCCCGTACCAGGTGGTGGGCGGGCCGAAGTTCTACGACCGCCGGGAGGTCAAGGACGTCCTCGCGTACCTCCGGGCGATCGTCAACCCCGCCGACGAGGTGGCGATGAAGCGCATCGTGAACGTCCCCAAGCGGGGGATCGGCGCGACGAGCATCGGCCACGTGGAGCGGTTCGCCGAGGCGGAGTCCGTCACGTTCACCGAGGCGCTGGAGCGAGCCGGTGAGAACTCCCGCCTGACCGGACGCGCCCAGGGACAGATCGCCGACTTCGTGGCCCTGCTGGGAGCGCTGCGCGACAAGGCCGCCGACGGCCCGCGCGCCGCCCTCCAGGCCGTGCTCGACGACACGGGATACGTCGCGGAACTGGAGTCCGAGCGGTCGATCGAGTCGCTGGGCCGCGTCGAGAACCTCAAGGAGCTCACCTCGGTGGCCGCCGAGTTCGAGGAGACCGGTCCGGTGGGCGGGGCAGGCGACGAGGTCTGGGAGGACCTCGACGGCCTGCGTCGGCTGGAGCTCTTCCTCGAGTCGGTGAGCCTCGTGTCGGACCTCGACAACCTCGAGCAGGACACCGGATCTGTCACGCTCATGACCCTCCACAACGCGAAGGGCCTCGAGTTCCCGGTGATCTTCCTGTGCGGCCTGGAGGAGGGGATCTTCCCGCACATGCGGTCCCTCGGGGATCCCCATCAGCTCGAGGAGGAGCGCCGTCTCGCCTACGTCGGGATCACCCGGGCCCAGGAGCGCCTCTATCTCACGCACGCCGTCACCCGGACGCTCTGGGGTGCCACGAACTACAACTCACCGAGCCGGTTCCTCGGCGAGATCCCCGACGAACTCGCGGTGGCCGCCGACGAGCGGACGCGACGCCCCGACAAGGAGTCGGCGTCGGGGCCGCGGCCGAGTCTCGGGGGCGACGACCTCACCGCCGGCGATCGGATCCGTCACCAGCACTGGGGGGAGGGAGTCGTCGTCTCGCTGAAGGGCGCGGGCGACCGGGCGGAGGCCCTCGTCCACTTCGAGGGCAAGGGCCAGAAGCGGCTGCTCCTGGCCTGGGCGCCCCTCGAGCGCGTCTGACGAGTTGGGTGGGCACCCGGCCCCGATACCGTTCTGTCTGCATCACCTACACGAAAGGCCCCTCGATGCTCTCCAACCGATTCAGGATCCTCGCGCTCGCCATCGCCGGCATGCTCGTGCTCGCAGCGTGCGGCGGCGGCGACGACGATGCCTCCGACACGACCGCAGCGTCCGGTGGTGGTGGCGACACCGCCATCTCCGTGACCATGAGCGACTTCGCCTTCGAGCCCGACTCCGTCGTCGTGGCCGCCGGCGAGGAGATCACCCTCGATCTCGAGAACGTGGGTGGCGTCGAGCACAACTTCGTGATCATGACCGAGTCCATCGAGACCGAAGCGGAGTTCGACCAGTCGAACGTCTACTACGAGCAGAACCTCCAGCCGGGCGACTCGGGCACGTTCACGTTCACGGCGCCCGCCGCCGGCACGTATCAGGTGATCTGCTCGATCAGCGGGCACTTCTCCGCCGGTATGGTCGGCGAACTCGTCTCCCAGTAGCGCGAACCGACGGCCGACGGTCCCCGGGCGGCTTCGTCCGGGGACCGCTCGCGTCCGGAGCCGGGGAATCGGCCGGGGCCCCAGGCACTAACCTCGCCCTCGCATGGCCCGCCGCATCCTCATCGCCAAGCCCGGCCTCGACGGCCACGATCGCGGAGCGAAGGTGATCGCCCGGGCGCTGCGTGACGCGGGGTGCGAGGTGATCTACTCGGGCCTCCACCAGACGCCGGCGCAGATCGTCGAGACGGCCCTCCAGGAGGACGTGGCCGGGATCGGCCTGTCGGTGCTCTCCGGCGCCCACATGACCCTCTTCCCGAGGGTCGTGGAGCTGCTGGAGGAGCGTGACGCATCCGACATCGTCGTGTTCGGGGGTGGCATCATCCCCGCCGCCGACGTGGAGGCGCTCGAGGAGGCGGGACTCGCGGCGGTCTTCACCCCCGGCGCGCCCCTCGCCGAGGTCGTGGCCTGGGTGGAACAGCACATTCCCGACAGATAGGAACGCGGTGGACCTCTTCGAATTCCAGGGCAAGTCGCTCTTCGCCGAAGCCGGCGTGCCCGTCCCCGAGGGCCGCGCGGCCCGCACGCCGGCCGAGGCGCGGGCGGCGGCCGAGGAGCTCGGCGGCCGGGTGGTCGTCAAGGCGCAGGTGCAGGTGGGCGGACGCGGCAAGGCCGGCGGCATCAAGGTCGCCGACGATCCCGACGAGGCGGAGGCCCACGCCGAGGCGATCCTCGGGATGGACATCAAGGGCCACACGGTCCACCTCGTGTGGGTGGAGCGCGCCTCGTCCATCGCGGACGAGTACTACGTCTCCTTCACGCTGGACCGCGGGGCGAAGCAGCACCTCGCCATGGTCAGCGCCGAGGGCGGCGTCGACATCGAGGGCGTGGCCGCCGAGACCCCCGAGAAGGTGGTCCGGCTCCACATCGATCCGGTGATCGGCCTCACGAACTGGCAGGCGTCGGAGATGGCCTACCGGGCGAACCTCGACCGCGGCGCGGCCCGCAAGGCGGCCGCCGCCTTCCGGAAGCTGTACGACGCCTTCGTGTCGCTCGACTGCGATCTCGTCGAGGTGAACCCGCTGATCCTCACCACCGACGGCGACATCGTGGCCCTCGACTCGAAGGTGACCCTGGACTCGAACGCCTTCTTCCGCCACCCCGACTTCCCCGCCTTCCGCGACGACTTCACGGTCGACCCGATCGAGGAGATGGCCCGGGATCGGGGTCTCAACTTCATCAAGCTCGATGGTTCGGTGGGCATCATCGGCAACGGCGCCGGCCTCGTGATGTCGACGCTGGACGTCGTGTCGTTCGTCGGGGGAGCGGCGTCGAACTTCCTCGACGTCGGGGGCGGCGCCGGGGCGGACACGGTCACGAACGCCCTCGACGTCCTCACCCACGACGACACGGTGACATCGGTGCTCATCAACATCTTCGGCGGCATCACCCGGTGCGACCTCGTCGCCCGGGGCATCGTCGAGGCGCTCGGGAACCTCGACCTGCCATGGCCCATCGTCGTGCGACTGGACGGCACGAACGCCGAGGAGGGGCGGGCGATCCTGGCCGAGCACGCCACCGAGACGGTGGTGCCGGCCGCCACCATGCTCGAGGCCGCCGAGAAGGCCGTCGAACTCGCAGGACGGGGGAGCTGACCCATGGCCATCTACATCGACGAGAGCACGAAGCTGGTGGTCCAGGGGATCACCGGGCGGGAGGGCGGCTTCCACGCCAAGCGCAACCAGGAGTACGGGACGAACCTCGTCGCCGGCGTCACGCCCGGCAAGGGCGGGACGGACGTCGACGGCGTGCCGGTCTTCGACACGATCACCGAGGCGGTGGCCGAGACGGGCGCCAACACGGCGATGACGTTCGTGCCGCCGCCCTTCGCCGCCGACGCGGTGCTCGAGGCGGCGGCCTCCGACGGCATCGACCTCATCGTGTGCATCACCGAGGGCATCCCCGCCCAGGACGAGGCCCGGGTGTACAACTACGTCAAGCAGACGTCGGGCACGCCCCTGATCGGGCCGAACTGCCCCGGCCTCATCTCCCCCGGGAAGGCGAACGTCGGGATCATGCCCCACGAGATCACCCTGCCGGGATCGGTGGGGGTGGTGTCGCGGTCGGGGACGCTCACGTATCAGGCCGTCCACGAACTCACGACGAAGGGGATCGGCCAGTCGACGTGCGTCGGCATCGGCGGCGACCCGGTGCCCGGGACGTCCTTCATCGACGTGCTCGAGCGGTTCGAGGCCGACGACGAGACCGAGGCGATCGTGATGATCGGCGAGATCGGCGGCGACGCCGAGGAGCAGGCGGCGGCGTTCATCGCCGACCACGTCTCCAAGCCGGTCGTCGGCTACATCGCCGGCTTCACGGCCCCGCCGGGCAAGAAGATGGGTCATGCCGGTGCGATCATCTCCGGCTCCAGCGGCACCGCCGCGGCCAAGAAGGAGGCGCTCGAGGCGGTGGGGGTGACCGTCGTCACCTACCCCACCGAGATCGGTGACGCCATCGCCGAACTGATCTGACGATGGCGTTCGTCGCCGAGCGGTCACGGTGGCCGACCGACGGGCCTCTCGTGATCGGCATCGCCGGCGGGTCGGGGTCCGGCAAGACGACCATCGCCCGGTCGATCGTGGCGGGGGTGGGTGCCGAGCGAGTCGCCTTCATCCAGCACGACGCCTACTACCGCGACCAGACGCATCTGCCGCTGGAGGAGCGAGCGAAGGTCAACTACGACCATCCCGACTCGCTGGAGACGGATCTCCTCGTCCGGCACCTGGAGCGCCTGATCGCGGGGGAGGCCGTCGAGCGTCCGACCTACGACTACGCCGTGCACAACCGTTCCACCGAGACCGTGGTGGTCGAGCCCCTCCCGGTGATCCTCGTGGAGGGCATCCTGGTGCTCAGCGAACCGGATCTGCGGGCGCTGATGGACCTGAAGATCTACGTGGACGCCGACGCCGATCTGCGCATCGCCCGGCGCTGGGAGCGCGACATCAACGAGCGGGGCCGCTCCTTCGACTCCGTGCGAGACCAGTACCTGGAGACGGTGCGCCCGATGCACCTGCAGTTCGTCGAGCCCTCGAAGCGGTACGCCGACATCGTGATCCCCGAGGGCTACAACCTCGGCGCCGTCGGCACCGTGATCTCGATGATCCGCGACGTCGTCGGGCGCTGATGCGCCGGGTGCCGGTGGTCGGCCCCACCGGCAGCGACACGTCCATCGCCGCCGCGGCCCCGGGTCGTCCATGTGCGGACACGCGGCGACGTCGAGTCCTCGCGGACCCCGAACGAACCGGCTCGGCCTTCCCCTATCCTCGGGCGCCGTGATGCGCATCGCCGTCCTCGTCTCCGGCTCGGGATCGAACCTGCAGTCGCTCCTCGACGCCTCGGCGACCGATCCCGACTTCGGGGTCGACATCGCGCTCGTCGTGTCGGATCGCCCGGGCGTCGGGGCCCTCGACCGGGCGACGGACGCCGGGGTGGCCACGGAGGTGGTCCCGTGGAAGGGCGATCGCGCCGCCTTCACCCGTGCGGTGTGCGACACCGTCGCCGATCACGGCTGCGAGGCGATGGTGCTGGCCGGCTTCATGCGGATCCTCGGACCCGAGGCGGTGGCCCGATTCCCGGAGCGGATCCTGAACATCCACCCGTCGCTGCTGCCGGCGTTCCCCGGTGCCCACGCCGTGCCCCAGGCCCTCGCCCACGGCGTCAAGACGAGCGGCGTCACGGTGCATTTCGTCGACGAAGAGGTCGACCACGGCCCCATCATCGCCCAGCGGTCGGTGCCGGTGCATCCCGACGACGACGAGGCCTCGCTCCACGCCCGCATCCAGGAGCAGGAGCACGTCGTCTACCCCCAGGCGGTGAAGGCCTTCGCCCGCGGCGAGCTGTCGGTGGAGGGCCGGGTCGTGCGCTGGAGCGGCGTATGAGGGTGGCCGTGCGCCGGGCGCTCCTGTCGGTGTCCGACAAGGACGGCCTGGCCCCCTTCGCCAAGCGCCTCGTCGACGCGGGCGTGGAGCTGGTCTCCTCGGGCGGCACGGCAGCGGCGTTGCGCGAGGCCGCGCTCCCCGTCACGGACGTCGCCGAGGTCACCGGCGCCCCCGAGATCCTCGGCGGTCGGGTGAAGACCCTGCATCCGGCCGTCCACGGTGGGATCCTCGCCGACCCCGCCCGCCCCGACCACGCCGACGATCTCGATCGGCACGGGATCGAGCCCTTCCAGCTCGTCGTGTCGAACCTCTATCCCTTCGAGCGAACCGTCGCCGGGGGTGACGTCGACCCGGCCGAGGCCATCGAACAGATCGACATCGGCGGTCCGGCGCTCACCCGGGCGGCGGCCAAGAACCACACAGCGGTGGGCGTCGTCACCGACCCGTCGCAGTACGACGCCGTCGCCGCCGCCGTCGAGGCCGGTGGTCTCGACGACGAGCTCCGGCTGGAACTCGCCCGCGAGGCCTTCTTCCGGACCGCCTCCTACGACGCCGCGATCGTGGGATGGCTCGAGCGGACGGAGGGCCGCCGCATGGTGCTGCCGCTCGTCCGCCACTCGGTGCTCCGGTACGGCGAGAATCCCCATCAGCCGGCGGCCGCCTTCGTCGCCGAAGGCGGGTGGTGGACGGATGCCACCCAGGTGCAGGGCAAGGCCCTGTCGTTCAACAATCTCGTCGACGCCGAGGCGGCGTGGCGCCTGGCCGCGGACCTGCCCGCCCCCGGTGCGGTCGTGGTGAAGCACACGAACGCCTGCGGCGCCGCCGTCGCCGGTTCGGTGGGCCAGGCGTTCGCAGCCGCCTGGGACGGGGATCCGCTCGCGGCCTTCGGCGGTGTGGTCTCGGTGAACGCCCCCCTCGATGCCGCGACCGCTTCGGCCATCGCCGAGCGGTTCGTGGAGGTCGTCGTAGCCCCCGGGGCGGCCGACGACGCCCTCGAGATCCTCGGCGGGAAGGACTCGCTGCGGGTGCTCGTCGCCCCGTTCCCCGCCGCCGACGACCTCGACCTGCGCCGGGTTGAGGGCGGCCTGCTCGCCCAGCAGCGGGACGTCCTCGGCGACGGTCCCGACGGGTGGGAGCTCCGGGCCGGTCCCGAGCCCGACGCCGCTCTCCTCCGGGAGCTCTGGTTCGCCTGGGTGGTGGCGGCGCACGCCAAGTCGAACGCCATCGTCGTCGCCAGGGACCTGGCCGCGGTCGGCGTGGGGGCCGGCGACCAGAGCCGCGTGGGCGCCGCGGAGCGGGCCCTCGCGAAGGCCGGGGCGCGGGCGCAGGGCGCCGTGGCCGCCAGCGACGCCTTCTTCCCCTTCCGGGACGGTCTCGACGCCCTCGCCGATGCCGGGGTGCGGGCGGTGGTGGAGCCCGGCGGGTCGCGCCGCGACGACGAGGTCGTCGCGGCCGCGGAGGAGCGGGGCGTGACGCTCATGTTCAGCGGACGACGACACTTCAGACATTGACGGCTCGGGTGCTTTCGGGGAAGGACGTCGCCTCGGCGGTGCGCGCCGAGGTGGCCGATCGGGTGACGGCGCTCTCCGAGCGCGGGGTCACCGTCGGTCTCGCCACGGTGCTCGTGGGCGACGACGGGCCGTCGCAGATCTACGTCCGCAACAAGCATCGGGCCGCCGAGTCGGTGGGGATGCGGTCCTTCGATCACCACCTGCCGGCCGACGCCTCGATGGACCGGATCCTCGACCTCGTGGGGTCGCTCAACGACGACCCCGGGGTCGACGGGTACATCGTCCAGCTGCCCCTGCCCGGCGACGCCGACCCGCAGCCGGTCGTCGAGGCCATCGACCCCGACAAGGACGCCGACGGTCTCCACCCGTTCAACCTGGGCCGGCTGGTCCTCGACCGGCCCGGTCCCCGGCCGGCGACCCCGTCCGGCGTGCTGCGCATCCTCGACCACTACGGCATCGAGACGGCCGGCCGGTTCGGCGTCGTCGTCGGACGCTCGTTCCTCGTCGGACGGCCGCTGGCGATCATGCTCGGGCTGAAGGGTCGCGACGCCACGGTGGCCATCGCCCACTCGAGGACGGCCGACCTGGCCGCACTCACGCAGCGGGCCGACATTCTCGTGGTGGCGGCGGGACGGCCCGGGCTCGTGGGTCCCGACCACGTCAAGCCCGGAGCGACGGTGATCGACGTGGGCACGAACCGGACCGACGACGGGCTCGTCGGCGACATCGACTTCGACGCCGTTTCCGCCGTGGCCGGTGCGGTGACGCCGGTCCCCGGCGGGGTGGGTCCGATGACCATCGCCAGCCTGTTGCTGAACACCGTGGAGGCGGCCGAGCGGCGAGCGTGATCGCGGCCGGAATCCCGCACGGGCGTTCCCGGTTATATTGACAAGTATCGATATGACAGGAGACCCGATGCGGCCGTTGCGTTTCGGGCTGTTCATGCAGCCCGTCCACGACCCCGACGAGCACCCCACCCTCGCCCTCGAACGCGACCTGGAGCTCCTGGAGCACGTCGACCGCCTCGGGTTCGACGAAGCGTGGATCGGTGAGCACCACTCGACGGGATGGGAGACCATCGCCTCGCCGGCCGTCTTCGTCGCCGTCGCCTCCCAGCGCACCCGGCACCTCCGGCTCGGGAGCGGGATCGTCCCGCTGCCCCTCCACCATCCCCTCGTGGTCGCCGACGAGTGGGTGCTCCTCGACCACCTGACCCGGGGGCGCGTGATGCTCGGCGTCGGACCCGGCGGCGGGCTCCCCACCGATCCGCTCGTCTTCGGCCTCGACCCCGCCGAGCAGCCCGGCCGGTTCATCGAGGCCTTCGACACGATCATGCGCCTGTTCGCCGATCCGGAGCCGCTGACCGAGGACCGGGGCTGGTACCGGTTGCGGGAGGCGACGCTCCAGCTCCGCCCCTACACGCAGCCCCATCCGGAGATGGCCATCGTCACGGGCTCGAACACCGACGCCCTGGAGCGGATCGGCCGCCACGGGCTCCGGTGGCTGGTCGGCACTCCACCGGACCGGTTCGACGAGGCCTGGGCGCACGTGGAGCGGGGGGCAGCCGCCGCAGGCCGCCCGGCCGACCGGTCGGTGGCGACGCTGCCCGTGACCGTGCATCTGGCGGGCACCCGCGCCGCGGCGATGGACGCGGTGCGGGAGGGAAGCGCCCGGGAGCGGTACGACTTCTCCACACCGATCTCCGGCCTCCCCGAACCGGAGGCGCCCAGGGAACGCTGGGTCGAACATCTCGCCGGTCGCCCGACGGTGGTGATCGGCACGCCCGACGACGCCGTCGAGAAGCTCGGCGCCCTGCTGGACGCGACCGGTGCGGGCGGCCTGCTGCTCACCACGAAGGAGTGGGCCGGCCGACGGGAGATCCTCGACAGCTACGAGCTGTTCGCCCGGCACGTGATCCCGGCCCTCACGGGCCTGCCCGCCGGGCCCCGCGCCGCCGATGCGGCGGCGCGTCGGCTCATGGAATGAACCGGACGACGGGTCGGTGGCGGTGGGCGCTCAGGCGGCGCGGCCGACCACCGACGCGATGGTGGTGAGCGGGAGCGACACGACGCCCGACCCGGTGTGGACGAGGAGGCACCAGTCGCCGTGGGTGACCTCGATGCCGAGGTACTCCCCGACGACCGTCCGGCCGGTCGTGGTGGTGGCGGTGTAGAGATGGCCGGGCCGGAGGTTGGCGGCGTCGACCCGCGCTTGCGAGGTGGTCATGAGAGCCCATCGGCGTGTCCGTGGCGCGCCTTGAGCCCGGTGACTAGTCACCCAGTCCGTCGACGAAGCGGTCCCGGTCCACGGCCACCCGCCAGATCGTGCCCCGCGCCACGATCCTGTCGCCGTCACGGACCGTGACCGTGTAGGTGAGCCGCCGACCGTCGACCTCGGTCACCACCGCGGTGGCGACCACCTCCGACCCGGCGATCGACGGCGCCAGGTGCTCGACGTCCACCCGCACGCCGACGGTCGTGGATCCGGTGTCGAGGGCATCGGCCACGGCGTCGACCGTGGCCTCCTCGGAGAGGGCCACCACGCGCGGTGTGCCGAGCACCGGCACGTCGCCGGACCCCAGTGCCGGGGCGAGATCGGCGTCGCCGACGGTGAGGGCGGCGGTGCCGGTGAGGCCGGGGGCGAGCTCCATGGCCGTCGACCGTAGCCGCGACGCCGTCCGAAGGCGGGACCGTGATCCCCGCCTGCGATAATCGGGTCATCCACCGCGAACCGAGGAGCGCACCGCATCATGGCGTCCAGCATCACCAAGGGCCCCGACGGGCTGCACGTGCCCGACGAGCCCATCATCCCCTTCATCGAGGGTGACGGGATCGGTCCCGACATCTGGGCGGCGGCCGTCCGGGTCTTCGACGCCGCGGTCGAGAAGGCGTCGGGCGGGTCGAAGCGCATCGAATGGATCGAGGTGCTCGCCGGGCAGAAGGCGTTCGACGAGACCGGCGAGTGGCTGCCCGGGGCCACCCTCGACGCCTTCGACGAGCACCTCGTCGGCATCAAGGGGCCCCTCACGACCCCGGTGGGCGGCGGGATCCGAAGCCTCAACGTGGCGATCCGCCAGATCATGGACCTCTACGCCTGCGTGCGCCCGGTGCGGTGGTTCGAGGGGGTGCCCTCGCCCGTGAAGGCCCCCGAGAAGGTCGACATGGTCATCTTCCGGGAGAACACCGAGGACGTCTACGCGGGCAAGGAGCTGCAGGCGGGGACCGAGGGCGTCCAGCACCTCCTCGAGTTCCTCGAGTCCGAGTTCGCCTGGGAGATCCGGTCCGACAGCGGGATCGGCATCAAGCCGATCAGCGAGTTCGGGACGAAGCGCCTCGTCCGCGCCGCCATCGAGTACGCCCTCGCCAACGACCGTCGCAGCGTGACGCTCGTGCACAAGGGCAACATCATGAAGTTCACGGAGGGCGCCTTCCGCAGCTGGGGCTACGAGCTGGTGACCGAGGAGTTCTCCGACGTCGCCGTGTCGTGGGAGGACAGCGGCGGTGACCCGGGGGACAAGCTGCTCGTGAAGGACGCCATCGCCGACGCCTTCCTCCAGCAGATCCTCACCCGCGCCGACGAGTACGACGTCATCGCCACCATGAACCTCAACGGCGACTACATCTCCGACGCCCTGGCCGCCCAGGTCGGCGGGATCGGGATCGCCCCCGGCGGCAACATCAACTACGACACCGGCCACGCCGTCTTCGAGGCCACCCATGGCACCGCCCCCAAGTACACGGGGATGGACAAGGTGAACCCGGGATCGGTGATCCTGTCGGGGGCCCTGATGTTCCGGTACCTGGGCTGGGGCGACGTCTCCGATCTCATCGAGTCGAGTCTCGAGGCCACGGTCGCCGAGAAGATCGTCACGTACGACTTCGCCCGGCTCATGGAGGGGGCCACCGAGGTCAAGACCAGCGAGTTCGCCTCGGCGATGATCGACCGCATGTAGGGGTCCTTCGGCCCGCCGTGCGGGTCCGCACCCGTCACTAGCCTGGCCGTACAGCAGCGACGAGGAGTGCTCGATGACGAAGGTGACGGTGGTCGGCGCCGGCAAGTACGGCTCGACGACGGTGCAGCGCATCGCCCAGATGGACCTGGCCGACGAGGTCGTGATGACCGACATCGTCGAGGGGTTGCCCCAGGGCCTCGCCCTCGACATGAACCAGTCCCGTCCCCTCGAGCGGTATCGCACGAAGGTCGTCGGCACCAACGACTACGCGGCGACCGCCGGCAGCGACGTCGTGGTGATCACCGCCGGGATGCCCCGCAAGCCGGGCATGTCCCGGATGGACCTCCTCGAAACGAACGCCGGCATCGTCAAGGAGGTCACCGAGGAGATCGCCGCCGGATCCCCCGACGCCGTCGTCATCGTCGTCACCAACCCGCTCGACCACATGACCACCCTCGCCGCCCGCGTGTCGGGATTCCCGAAGGCCCGGGTGATGGGCCAGGCCGGCAACCTCGACACCGCCCGGTTCGTGCACTTCATCGCCGAGAAGACCGGCGCGGACATCCTCGAGGTCGACGCCCTCACGCTCGGCAGCCACGGCGACACGATGGTTCCGGTCCCGTCGCAGTGCTCGGTGGGCGGACGTCCGCTCACCGAGGTCCTCGGCGCGGACGAGATCGCCGAGCTCGTCGATCGGACGCGCAAGGGCGGCGCCGAGATCGTCGGTCTGCTCAAGAACGGCTCTGCGTACTACGCGCCCTCCTCGGCCGCCGCCACGATGGTCCGGGCCGTCCTCGAGGACTCGGGCGAGCAGATGCCCGTGTGCGCCTGGGTCGAGGGCCAGTACGGGATCGAGGGCGTCTACCTCGGCGTCCCCGCTCGTATCGGCGCCGGCGGCGTCGCGGACATCGTGGAGCTCGACCTCACCGACGAGGAACTCGCCGACCTCCGCTCCGCCGCCGAGGCCGTCCGCGAGAAGGCCGACGAACTGGACGACCTCGACCTGTAGGGCCCTGCTGTCTGCCCGGGCCGACTTCGGTCGGCCTGCGGCCGCCCGAACAGACGCCGGTCGGCCCTCCTCCGCCAGATGGGGCCCCATCCCCATCGGCGGCCGTGCCCTGCTGCCCGCTCCGCCATGTCTTCCGCTCCGCTGAGGCCGTTCCGGGCCACGGGGGCCGAGTCACTTTGGCCTGACGCGCGGGTGTGGCCTGTGGGGTGCTGCCGCCGCGGGTTGCGAGTTTCGCCCCGCTCCGCTCGGGCCGTTCCGGGCCACGGAGGCCGAGTCACTTAGCGGTGATGCGGGAGATTCCCGTCGGTCGCTGCGCTCCCTCGGGAGCGGTGCGGGGTGCTGCCGCCGCGTGCTGC
>JAWVYO010000025.1:0-28594 GCA_033722675.1 Acidimicrobiia bacterium
GCCGGTGGGTCGATCGCTTCGACCCCCTTCGGTGACAACGGCCAGCCGCTCGCCGATGGCGACTGCGCGATGCACCGCCAGGCGTCCTTCTTCGCCGCCTTCTTCCCCGAGGGCGTCGGTGTGGGCCCGGGCGAGGCCATCGACGTGTTCTACTTCCCGGCCGTGGATCCCGCGACGCGTCCCGTGCTGACCGCCGGTACGTACGTCTCGGCGTTCCGTGACGCGCCCGAGGTGTGGGCCGTGATGGAGTACTTCGGCACCTCCTACTCGGAGGAGCGCCAGAAGGCCCAGGCAGCCCGCGTCGGTGGTGGCCAGTCCGGCTACCTCTCGGCGAACACGACGCAGGACCTCAGCATCTACAACCCGCTCGAGCAGTCCTTCGTCGAGATCCTCCAGACCGCCGATCCGGCCCGTTTCGACGGTTCGGACCTGATGCCGGCAGCCGTCGGCGCCGGTACGTTCTGGAGCGAGGGCACCAGCGCCGTCAACGGCGACAAGACCGTCGAAGAGGCGTTCGAGGCCATCGAGGCCTCCTGGCCCGACAGCTAAGTCGCACCGCGACGAAACCGATGGACGGGGCGCCCTCCGGGGCGCCCCGTTCGCGTGCCCACCCGATCACGCGGGGGTGCGTCCACACCACTCGTGACCTGGGCTGGAAGGCGTTCCAGATCCGGTCCGGCCTCCCGTGGCGAGCCATGGGGGGAGGTCACTAGGATCGCCCGGAGAGGCGACGTCCATGTCGGACAGGGAGGGTCATGGGCAAACTCATCGAGACGATCGTGGCGATCGTCGTCGCCGTGGTGGCGAGCGGCGCGATCTTCATCGGAGCCAACGTGCTCTTCGACCAGGCACCGCGACGATGGTCGGCGTTCTCGACCGCCATCGGCGGCAGCGCCGGGTTCTTCCTCTTCCTCATCCTCTGGGGCAACCAGGTCCTCACCCAGCCGCTGCTGTGGATCGTCCTCGGGACCGCGGTGGGCGCCGGCGTCGGCTACGCCCTGTCGGTCGTCGAGGACCCCGTCCCCCGGCTCGGGATCGGTGCGGGCGGCGGGGCCCTCATCGGCCTCATGGCCGGGATCGGCCTGGAGGAGACGACCATCCACACGGCCAACAACGGCACCGAGACGGTCGTCGGCCTGTACCCGGCGTTCGACATCGTCGCCCTCGTCGTCTGGACGGCGATCGGTGCGGTGATCGGGGCGGGGCTGTGGGCCGTCGGGAGCAAGCGTCAGCCGATCCAGCGCAAGCTGCTCCTGTGGGGCGGCCTGGGGTGGCTCTTCGGCGCCTTCGCCGCCCCGACCCTCGGCGACGGTGAGGCCGTCTGGGTGATCCTCGCCCTCGCCGTCGGTTTCGGCCTCGTGGGGGCCGGCTTCGGCTCCTCGCCGAACCCCGACCTCCGGCGGCGCGACGAGATCGACCGCGGGTCGCGCAAGTACATCTTCCTCGCCCCGGCCCTCATCTTCATCGCCCTGTCCCTCGTCGTCCCCACCTTCCGGACCATCTACCTGTCGTTCCTCGGGCGCTTCGGCGAGGAGGCCGTGGGCTTCCGGAACTTCTGGTCGATCTTCCAGGACGAGACGATCTTCAAGGTCGACGAGTGGACGCAGATGTTCGGCTCGCAGCTCTTCTGGATCGGGCTGATCCTCACGGTCCTCGGCATCGTCGCCGCCAAGGTCCTCGGCCGCCGGACCGGACACGACTGGGAGTGGACCGGGACCTCGGCGGGCCCACTCACGTTCGGGATCTTCCTGCTCGCCTTCGGCATCTTCTCGGTGCTGCGGGGGACGATCTTCAACAACCTGTGGTGGGTCTTCGCGGTCACGATCCTCGCCACCTCCCTGGGCCTCGCGATCGCCGTGCTCGCCGACCGTTCGAAGGGCGAGTCGATCGCGAAGTCGATCATCTTCTTACCCATGGCCATCTCGTTCGTGGGCGCGGGCATCATCTGGCGGTTCATGTACATCGCCCGGCCCGAGAACCGCGAGCAGACGGGTGTGCTGAACTCGGCATGGAAGCTGCTCGGCCAGCTGAGCGAATCGGACACATGGTCGCTCATCGTCTCCGCGATCCTGCTGGCGATCACGGCGGGGCTCGGCTGGCTCGCCTGGCGGGGCTACAAGTCGGGGACGAACGGGGTCACGGTGGGGTCGATCTTCACCGCGCTCCCGCTGCTGTGGATCGTGTACCGGCTCCTCATCGGGAGCGGCATCGGCGCCGACCCGGTCCTCGCCCCCAACGGTGAGGTCATCGGGTACGACACGATCATCTTCCTCCAGGAGACCCCCTTCAACAACGTCTGGTTGATGGTGGTCCTCATCTGGATCCAGACCGGGTTCACGATGGTCATCTTCTCGGCCGCCATCAAGGGCGTCCCCGCCGACCTCATCGAGGCGGCGAAGGTGGACGGGGCGACCGAGAGCCAGACCTTCTGGAGGGTGATCATCCCCCAGATCGCCACCACGATCGGCGTCGTCGTCACCACGCTCATCGTCCTCGTGATGAAGGTGTTCGACATCGTCAAGGTGATGACGAACGGCAACTTCGACACGCAGGTCCTCGCCAACGAGATGTGGCAGCGGGCCTTCACCGAGTTCAACCTCGGCCTCGGCTCCGCCGTCGCCGTGGTGCTCTTCGTGTCGGTGCTCCCGGTGATGTGGCTGAACATTCGGCGGATGCAGGAGGTTGACGGATGACCCAGCAGACGACCCGTCAAGCGGACATGCGGTCGGCCAACGAGCGGGCCGCGTCCTCGAGCGGCCTCGGTCTCGGCATCTACCGCTTCCTGAAGGCGATCCCGACGTGGATCCTCTGGATCCTCGTGATCATCTGGAGCATCCCGACGTTCGGCCTGTTCGTGAACTCCTTCCGGACCCGGGACGCCCAGCGCGCCGAGGGATGGTGGACGGCGTTCACCGGCGGCACCGAGGGCTGGACCCTCGAGAACTACACGGAGGTCCTCGGCTCCGGCGTCACCGGCGGCATGTGGGACGCCCTGTTGAACTCGTTCGCCATCGCGGTGCCGGCGACGATCATTCCGATCGCCATCGCGGCCTTCGCCGCGTACGCCTTCGCGTGGATCGAGTTCCGGGGTCGGGAATGGCTGTTCATCGTCACGGTGTCGCTGCTGGCGATCCCGCTGCAGACCGCCCTCATCCCGCTGCTCCAGATGTACTCGGGCGGCGCCCACTGGACGCTCCCGTTCCTGGACAAGACGATCACGTTGCTGCCGGACCTGAACCTGGCCGGGGACACCACCGCCGTGTGGCTCACCCACACCGGGTTCGGCCTGCCCTTCGCGATCTTCCTGCTCCACAACTACATCTCGGGGCTGCCGAAGGACGTGTTCGAGTCGGCGTTCATCGACGGTGCCAACCACTTCACGATCTTCTGGCGGCTCGTCGTGCCGCTGTCGGTCCCCGTCATCGCGGCCTTCGCGATCTTCCAGTTCCTCTGGACCTGGAACGACTACCTGATCGCCCTCACCATGATCGGCGGCAACCGGAGCGAGCTGCCGGCCACGGTGGCCATCGCTTCGCTGGCAGGTGAGTTCGGCTTACGAGAACACGTCCTCTCCGCGGGCGCCTTCATCCAGGCGTTCGTCCCGATCGTCGTGTTCTTCGCCCTTCAGCGGTTCTTCGTGCGGGGCATCCTCGCCGGATCCGTCAAGGGCTAGCACTCGGAGGGAAGACCGAGCCCGACCGAACGGCCCGCCGAGTGCGGGCCGTTCGGTCGTTCGGCGCCGATGCGGGCATCGGATCCCCGCGGGTAGGGTCCACCCTTCCATGACCACCTCGCCCCCGTCCGGGACCGTCTCCTTCCTCCTCACCGACGTCGAGGCCTCGACGCGGCTCTGGGAACGCGATGGGGAGGCGATGGACGCGAGCCTCGAGGTCCACGACGCGATCGTGCGTTCGGAGATCGATGCCCGCGGCGGGTACGTCTTCTCGACGGCCGGGGACTCCTTCGCCGCCGCGTTCCCGACGGCCGAGGGCGCCGTCGCCGCCGCCGTGGGGATCCAGCGACGTCTCCTGGCGACCGACTGGCCGGGCCCGGCGGTGCCGGTCCGCATGGGGATCCACACCGGCGAGACCCACGAACGCGACGGTGACTACTTCGGTCCGGTGGTGAATCGCACGGCGCGGATCATGTCGGCCGGTCACGGAGGGCAGGTCCTGCTGTCGTCGGTGTCCGCTGCCGGCGCCTCGGTCGAACTCGGCGACCTGGGAATCCACCACCTCGAGGATCTCGACGAGCCGGAGCACCTCTTCGAGGTCCGCCATCCCGACCTGCCCCGGATCGATCGCCCGATCCGCACCGCCGACGTCCGGCGTCACAACCTCCCCGACTACCTGACGTCGTTCGTGGGCAGGGAGGAGCAGGCGGCCGACCTCGCCGACCTGATGGCCACCGACCGGCTCGTCGTGCTCACCGGGGCCGGCGGGACCGGCAAGACCCGGCTGGCCGTCGAGGCCGCCAGGATCGCCGCCGGGACCCGGCCGGACGGCGCCTGGCTCGTCGAACTGGCGCCGGTCACCAATCCGCATTTCATCATGACGACCATCGGCGAGACCTGGGGCCTGCGTCCCGGCGAGGGGGCGACCATCGAGTCGGTCGTCGTCCGCTATCTGTGGGGCCGCACGCTGACGCTGATCATCGACAACTGCGAGCACCTGCTCGACGCCTCGGCCGCGGTGATCCGCGAGCTGCTCGACGCCTGCCCGCGGCTCTCGATCGTTGCCACGTCGCGCGAGTCGCTGGGCATCGCAGGCGAGACGACGGTGGTCGTCCCCGCGCTCGACCCGTCGAGGGCGGTCCGGCTCTTCGTCGACCGCGCGGCAGGGGCGCGTCCGGGCTGGGAGCCCACGGAGGCCGAGATGGAGGCGGTGACCCGCATCTGCACGCTGATCGACGGCATTCCGCTGGGCCTGGAGCTGGCCGCGGCACGCCTTCGCAGCATGTCGGCGATCGAGCTCGCCGACCGTCTCGATCGATCGTTTCGGATCGTGTCGGGTCCGGCCAAGTCGGTCCTGCCCCGGCATCGGACGCTGCGAGCGACGATCGACTGGTCCCACGACCTGCTCAAGCCCGACGAGCGGGCGGTGTTCCGGCGACTCGCCGTGTTCCTCGGGGGCTTCGATCTCGACGCCGCCGAGGCGGTCTGCTCGGGGGGTGGGGTCGAGGCGTGGGACGTCGTCGACCTCGTCGACTCGCTCGTCGACAAGTCGCTCGTGATCCCGCGCCACGACGGTGGGGGAACCACCCGGTTCCGGTTGCTGGAGCCGGTCCGCCAGTACGCCCAGGAACAGCTGGCACTGGCGGACGAGGCCGGGACGACCGCCGCCGCGCACGCCCACCACTACGCCGACCTGGTCGCCACCGCCGCCCCCCACATCCGGGGGCCCGAGCAGCCTCAGTGGTCGCGACGACTCGGCGTCGACTACGACAACATTCGCGGGGCGTTCGACACACTGCTCGCCGCCGGCGAGGTCGAGCGCTACCTGACGCTGGGCTTCGACCTCTTCGTCTTCCAGCAGCACCGGGGCATGCAGATCGAGGCGCGGACCCGGCTCCTGGCCGGGATCGAGGCCGCACCCGACGACATCGATCGCACCCTGCTGCTCCAGGCCTGGTTCGTGGTCGCCCTCTGTGGTGCAGAGATCACGGACCCCGGCGGGATCGACCACGCCCGCAGCGCCGTCGCCGTGGCCGAGACGATGGACGACCCCAATGCGCTGGGACGCGCCAGGCTGGCGCTGGCGGCCACCATCCGGCACGCCACCAGCGACCCCGAGTACCTGGATCATCTCGTGGAGGCCCGCCGACTGCTCGAGGACCACCCCGAGCCGTTCTGGTGGGAACCGGACTGGGACGAGGCGTTGAACGCCCTCCTCATCGGGGTCTATCTGCCCCGGGAGGAGCCCAGGAAGGGCGAACACATCCGGCGGGCCGTCGAGCTCTTCGAACGGGCCGGGGACAGCGCGCTCATGGCCGCCTCCCTCGAGGCCACCGCGGGGCTGTGGGACCTCACCGACGACAACGGCCCGCTCGAGGCGAACGTCGGGCGGGCGGTCGAGATCCTGCGCGAACTCGACATCCCCTACTGGTTGGGGCACGCCCTCCAGACCCTCGGGCACCTGCTGAACGTCGGGGGACGCCCGCAACCGGCGCAGGCGGTCCTGGGGGAGGCCCGGACCCTCCTCGAGGACTGCGGGGACCTCAACTGCTGGGCTGTCAGTACCCGAGGCATGACCACGGCCGAGCTGTCACTCGGCCGTCACCGGGGACCGGCGGCGCGAATGGTCGAGGTGATCGACCACCTACCGGTCCTCCCGCTCTCCGAAATCCACATCCCGCGCACCCTCGATCTCTGCGCCGAGATCCTGCTCGCGGCCGGTCACCACGCCCGGGCGGCCATCGCGTTCGGCAAGGCGCTCGACGTGCCGCTGACCCGGGAAACGCCCTTCGGGCGGGAGGCCGGCCACGATCGGATCCGGCGCGGTCTCGAGGCCGCCATCGGGGCCGACGAGGCGGCCCGCCTCGAGGCCGAGGGGGCCGCCATGGACGCCGAAGCGGCGCTGGGCCGATGCCGGGACTGGCTGGCCGAGGGCGCCGCCGCCGATTGACCGTCGTCGCGCGCTGCCGGAGCGCGGCCGCGGTCGTCGACGTTCAGCCCTCGCCGTGTTCCGCCGGGAAGGCCACGACGTGATCGATCTCGACGTCCACGCGATCGCCGGGCCTGAGGACGGGGCCGGGGCCCATCCGCGACAGCAGCCGTCGGCCGTCGTCGAGCGAGAGGGTGATCAGCTGGTCGTGGCCGTAGAACTCCCGGTCGACCACGAGGGCAGAGCCCGGGTCCGCCGGGGCGACGCGCACCGATTCGGGCCGGATCATGACCTCCACGTCGCCCCGGAGCGGCGCGTCGATGGGGAAGGCGCCGAAGGGGGTCTCCACCCGGCCGTCGTGGGCCGTTCCGTCGACGAACTCGGCCTCGCCGAGGAACCTGGCGACCCAGCAGTCGGTGGGCCGGTGGTAGAGCTCCGCCGGGTCGGCCACCTGGAGGACGGTGCCGTCGCGCATGACGGCGACGATGTCGCTCATGGCCAGCGCTTCCTCCTGGTCGTGGGTCACGAAGACGGCGGTGGCGCGCGCCTCGACGAGGATGGTGCGCACCTCCCGCCGGACCGCGTCGCGGCGGCGGGCGTCGAGGTTCGAGAAGGGCTCGTCGAGGAGGACGACGTCGGGTCGGGGGGCGAGCGCCCGGGCGAGGGCGACGCGCTGCTGTTCGCCGCCGGAGAGCTCGTGGGGCATGCGGCGTTCCGCGCCCGACAGCCCGACCATCTCGAGGACCTCGGCGATGCGGGTGCGTTCGTCCTCGCTCCCGTCGAGTCCGTACCCGACGTTGCCGGCCACGTCGAGGTGGGGGAAGAGCGCGTAGTGCTGGAACACCATGCCGACCCGGCGCCGTTCGGGCGGCGTCATGAGCCGGTCGTCCACGACCGTGCGGCCGGCGATCTCGACGATCCCCGAATCGGGTCGCTCGAATCCGGCGATCACCCGGAGGGCGGTGGTCTTGCCGGATCCCGACGGTCCGAGGAGACCGAGGACCCCGTGCGTGGGGGCCTCGAGCGTGAAGTCGCGCAGGGCGTCGACGGCTCCGTACTGCTTCGAGACGGCGAGGCACCGGATGGCGGGCGTGGCGTCGGTCATGTGGGATCCCGTGTCGCGAGAAGGTACATCGGCACCGCCGATACCACGACGAGGATGAGCGCCGGGGCGGCGGCACGAGCGTAGAGGAGATCGCCGGCCGCCGACCAGATGCGGACGGCCAGCGTGTCGAACCCCGTGGGCCGCAGCAGGAGCGTGGCGGGCAGCTCCTTCATCGTGGTCAGGAAGACGAGCATGCCTCCGGCCAGGAGCCCCCGCCAGATGAGGGGGATCGTGACTCCTGCGAGGGTCCGGAGGTGGCCCCGTCCGAGGCTGCGGCTCGCCTCCTCGAGCGAGGGGTCGACCCGGATGAGGGCGGCCCTCGTCGAGCCGAGCGCCTGGGCGAAAAAGATCGACGCGTACACGAGGACCATGAGGGTGAGGCTCTGGTACAGCCCGCCGAGGAACCGGGAGGCGAAGAAGACCATCCCGAGGGCCACGGTGATGTGGGGGAGGGCGAACACGGCATAGGAGATCCGCTCGGTCCAGGCCGATGCCCGCGACGGGTGGCGGGTGACGAGCATCGCCACCGGGATGCTGGCGGCGACCGCCACGAGCGCTGCGAGGAAGGAGCCCGAGATCGAGCCGGCGGTGGCGCCCCAGTCGATGGTCGGTGCCGGACCCGTGGCGCTCCCCCGCACCACCCACGCGACGAGCGTCCCGAGCGGGAGGACGAGTGACACGAAGGCCAGGAACCCGAGGGAACCCAGTGCCACGGTGGTGCTCCGTGGCCCGATGGCGGCGCGGGTCGCGGGGCGCGACGGCGTGGGGGAGTGGTACGCAGCGCGTCCCCGGGTCCGCTGCTCGACGAGCAGGACGCCGACGGCGAACAGGACGAGCAGGGTGGCGAGCACGGCGGCGGGCACGCGGTCGAGTCGTCCGGCGTACTGGGCGTAGACGACCCGTGTGAAGACGTCGAACTGCATGAGTGACACGGCGCCGAAGTCGGACAGGGTGTACAGCGCCGCCAGCAGCACGCCGGCGCCCGCGGAGGGTCGGAGCTGGGGGAGGACCACGGTGCGGAACACCCGCGCCGGCGACGCCCCGAGGCCCCGGGCCGCCTCCTCGTGGGAGGGGTCGATCCGACGCAGCGTCACCGACACGGTGAGGTACACGAAGGGGTAGGTCGAGATCGTCAACGCCACCCAGGCGCCGGGCCACCCGCGCAGGACCGGGAGCTGGAGGCCGACGAGGTCGGCGACGATCCCCGACGCCCCTCCTGCCGAGATGAGGGCGAGGGCGATGACGTAGGAGGGGATGACGAGGGGCAGTGCGGCGATCACCCGCCAGAGGCGCCGGAAGGGGATGTCGGTCCGCTCGGTGAGCCACGCCGCCCCGATGCCGATGGCCGCGGCCGACGCCGATACGGACAGGACGAGGATCGCCGAGTTCACGACGAGCTCCAGGGTCCGCGCCGACACGGCGATCCCGACGGCGCGCCCGGCGTTGGCCAGGGTCCGGGCGAGCAGCATGCCGAAGGGGACGAGGGCCGGGGCGAGGATCGCGGCCGCCGCCAGCCAGAGCCAGCGGGACGGCCGTCCGCGCCGCAGCCGCCGCGCGGCGCGCGGCGGCTGCAGCAGGGTCCCGACGGGGGTGTCCCCCTGGGAGGTCACAAGAGGCCGGCCTCGGCGATCAGGTCGGTGGCGCGGTCCAGGGCCCCGGCGAGGGCCGACAGGTCGATGTCGGGCTGTGCCAGCGTCTCGATGGGCGGCAGGGCCGGATCGGCGGCCACGCCCGGGAGCAGCGGGTACTCGAACGTCTCGTCGGAGAAGTACTGCTGCGCCTCCTGGCTGAGCAGGAACTCCACGAACCGCTGGGCGTCGGCCTCCTGGTCCGTCGTCGCGAGGATCCCGACGCCCGCCGGCATGACGAGGGCGCCGGGACCGCCTGCGAGGAAGTGGTTGGCCGCCTCCACGTCGCCGAGCTCCGCGATGCGGCGGAACAGGTAGTAGTGGTTGACGAGTCCGGCATCCACCTCGCCGTCGTCGACCGCGGCGACGATCACCGAGTTCTTGGGGTAGGTGGGCGCTCCGGCGGCCGCCATCGCTTCGAGCCACTCCCGCGTGCGGTCCTCGCCGTCGGTGAGGATCATCGCGGCGACGAAGGCCACGAAGGATCCGTTCGTGGGGGCGACGGCCACCCGGCCGTGCCACACCGGATCGGTGAGGTCGAACACCGAGTCGGGGAGCTCCGCGGCATCCACGTCACGGGTGTCGTAGACGACGACACGGGAGCGTCCGGACACGCCGACCCAGCGGTCGGTGGCGTCGGAGAACCGGGCAGGCACCAACTCGACGATCGAGCCCGGGAGCGGGGTGAGCAGTTCGGCGACCGCACCGAGCGACGCCGGGTCCTGGGCGAAGAACACGTCGGCGGGGGAGTTCGTCCCCTCCTCGCGGATCGTCGCCGCCAGTTCCGGCGAATCGCCGTATCGGACCTCGATCTCGATCCCGGTCTCGTCGGTGAACCGGTCGAGGAGCGGTCCGACGAGCTCCTCGTTGCGGCCCGAGTACACGGTCAGCGGGCCGCCGTCGTCGTCGCTGCACGCCGTCGCCACGAGGGCGAGGACGACGAGCACCAGCAGGGTTCGGATGGGTGTGGAAGTACGCATGAGGGGCGACCCTATTACCACTACGGCGGTAGTGCAAATGCATGCCTGACGACGAGTGTCAGGAATGCCTGACGAACTCCGTCCGGTCTCGGATCGTACCCGGGGTACGATCCCGGACATGGCCGAGACCACCTACCGGGCGACCCATCGAGAGTACGTCGGGGCCATGTGGGAGATGGAGGCGGAGGGTCTCGACGTTCGTCAGGCCCGGATCGCCGACTGGCTCGGGGTCAGCCGTGCCAGCGTCTCGGAGATGATGCGCAAGCTCGCCGACGAGGGGCTCGTCACCCTCGACCCCCTCGGCCTCACCGACGACGGCCGCACCCTCGCCGAGGTCACGGTCCGGCGCCATCGACTCGCCGAGCGCTTCCTCTCCGAGGTGCTCCGGCTCCCCTGGGACAAGGTCCATCCCGAGGCCGAGGTCTGGGAGAACGTGATCTCCGACGACGTCGAAGCGGCGATGTGGGCGGCCATGGACGACCCGAAGACCTGCCCCCACGGCAACCCCATACCCGGCGCGGGCTACACCCCGCCGCCGATGCGGGCCGTGGCCGACCTCGAACCGGGGGAGCGCCACCCCCTCGAACGCATCAGCGAGGAGCTGGAACTCGACGACGAGATGATGGGCTATCTCGACCGGTCCGGGCTGCGCCCCGGCGCCCTCGTCGAGATCGCCGACCGCGGCCCCTCCGGCACCCTCACCGTCCGCGTCGCCGACGGCGCCTCCATCGGCCTCAGCCCCTTCGCCGCCGAACGCCTCTTCGTCGCCGTGTCCCCCGCCCGGGCCGAGGTCGACGGCTGACGCCCTGCTGCCTGCTTTCTTCCCGGGCCGACTTCGGCGGCTGACGCCGCCGAACGGACGCCGGTCGGCCCTCCTCCGGAGGCGGGGCCCCTGCCCCGCCCCGGCCGTCACCTCGGCCTGACGCGAGTGCCCGGAGCGAAGGGGAGGGGGCCGCCGGCGTCAGCCGCCCGCGACGAGGAGGGGGATCCGCATCTCGGCCGGGGTGAGTCCGCCGTGCTGGCCGACGAGGCGGTCGTCGCTGTGGCGGTGGAGGAGGGCGTGGCCCGGATCGGCGAGGAGGACGCCGTCGGGGACTCGTTCGGCGAAGCGGCGATGTCGGGGTCCCGGCCCCCACCAGTGCTCCATGTCCTCCCGCGGCACCCAGGTGGCGGGGAGCGTATCGGCGAGGGAGCCGTCGCCGCCGCGCACGAACATCGCCCGGGCGTCGCCGTAGAGGATGCGATCGCCCTGATCCGCCTTGGAGATGATGGCGCGACGGTCCGGAGGCACGTCGACGTGCCCGTGGTCGGCGGTGCCGACCGCCACGGCCCCCTCGGGGAGGCGGGCGGCGAGCCGCTCCCAGGCGCGGGCGACGATCGTCACGGCGTCGGAGTACGCCTCCGACGCCTGCCCGCGGACGTGGGCGGCGAAGTCGACGTGGGGGAGGTAGAGGAAGACGAGGCGGCCCGGTTCGGCAGCCAGTTGGAGCGCCGCGTCGACGGCGTCGGCCTCGTCGGCCCACGGCTCCCACCGGCAGCCCCGGTAGAGGACGCGACTGAGCGGCGTGCCCTGGAAGTTCCACGGCTGGACGGTGATCGGTTCGGCCCCGGCCGCGACGAGGCGCTCCCACAGGTTCGGCGCCGGGAGGAAGGCATCGTGGTCCACCGCCACGGCCTCGCCCCACAACGTCGTCCATTTGATCGTGCCGACCACCCGGTCGGTCTCGGGCAGCCAGAGCTGGTAGGCCACGAGCCCGTGGGTCACCGGTGCGAGGCCGGTGGCGATCGTGGCGAGGCTGACGGTCGTGGTGGTCGGGAAGGGGGCGTCGATCGCGGCCCTCCGTGACGCCCGGAGCGGGGCGGCGGCCTCGTGGTCCAGCTGGGCGTCGCCGAGGCCGTCGAAGAGCACGAACACGTAGGTCGGCGCGTCGGGGATCACCTCCGCCAGGCGGCCTGCGAGCCGGGGCGACGGCGCCGATCCCGTGAGGCGATGTTCGAGTTCGGCGGTGAGGTTGAGGAGGGAGCCCCCGGCGTGGTCGGGCCCGGCCGGGAACCCGGGATCGGGTGCCATCGGCGTGACGATACCGGGACGCCGCTCGGCGGCTTTGGTTGGCCTCCCCCGCCCTCCCTATACTCGCCGCCGGACGCCAGCCGGACGGGACAGGGGCTATCGAGGTGGGTGAGTTCTTCGAGGATTACATCACGGTCGCGGTCTTCGCCGCGTTCGGCATCATCCTCGTCGGCGTCGCCATCGGCGCCTCGGCCCTGCTCCGCCCCGACAATCCGACCCCCACGAAGCGGCAGTCGTACGAGTGCGGCATCGACCCGGTGGGCGGCGGCTGGTCGCAGTCCCACGTCCGCTTCTACATCTTCGGCCTGCTGTTCCTGATCTTCGACGTCGAGGCCATCTTCATCTTCCCGTGGGCCGTCCAGCTCGAGTCCCTCGGCGCCTTCGCCCTCGTCGAGATGGTGATCTTCATCGTCATCCTGCTGGCCGGGCTCGTCTACGCCATCCGCAAGGGAGTGCTCCGGTGGGAGTCCTAGAGAAGTTCGACGCCCCGAAGCCGATCTCCTGGCTCCTCAACTGGTCCCGCCGCTACTCGCTGTGGATGTTCCAGTTCGGCCTCGCCTGCTGTGCCATCGAGATGATGGCCGCCTCCGGGCCCCGCTACGACTTCATGCGGTTCGGGATCATCCCGCTGCCCGCCTCGCCCCGGCAGTCCGACCTGATGATCGTGGCGGGCACCGTGACCGACAAGATGGCCCCCGCCGTCAAGAAGCTCTACGACCAGATGCCCGACCCCAAGTACGTGATCTCCATGGGCTCCTGCTCGAACTGCGGCGGCCCCTACTGGGACTCCTACTCGGTCACCAAGGGCGTCGATCAGGTCATCCCCGTCGACGTCTACGTGCCCGGCTGCCCGCCCCGTCCGGAGGCGCTCATGGAGGGCATCGTGCTGCTCCAGGAGAAGATCAAGAACGAGGACATCCGCGAGAAATGGACGCAGCGTGACCGAGAGCCCGTCTGAGGCCGGCGCCGGGGCGACCGACGCCGCGTCCGGCTCCGGGGAGGAACTGGCCGCCCTGGCGGGCGCCGAGCGGTGGACCGAGGAGCTCGGCCTGCTGAAGGCCCACGTCCCCCGCGAGCGGTGGGTGGAGGCCCATCGGGCGCTCGCCGAGGAACTCCCGCATTTCTCCTGGCTCGCCGGCGTCCACTGGACGAACGACGTCGCCGTCGGTGAGGCCCCCGAGGACGAGATCGAGGAGCGGTTCGAGCTGCTGTCGCGCCTCGCCGACGTCACGGACGGTCGCAGCATCACCCTGAGCACCGACCTGCCGATCGACGACGCCGTGGTGGATTCGCTGGTGGAGGTCTTCGGCGGCGCCGGCTGGCACGAGCGCGAGACCCACGAGATGTACGGCATCGACTTCCGGGGCAATCCGAACCTCACGAACCTCTACCTGCCGGACGGCTTCGAAGGCCACCCGCTCCGCAAGGACTTCGCCCTGCTGAGCCGGGAGGTCAAGCCCTGGCCCGGCACCGTCGACGTCGAAGACATGCCCTCCACCGAGAACCCCGAGGCGGGCGACGACGGAGGGTCGGCATGACCGACACGCTCTCCTTCCATCATTCCGACGCCCAGGTCGCCGTCGAGCTCCAGACGCCGGACATGACGCTGAACCTGGGGCCCCAGCACCCCTCCACCCACGGCGTGCTCCGGCTCGTCGCCCGCGTCGACGGCGAGGTGATCGAGGAGGTCGACCCCGTCGTCGGCTACATGCATCGCGGCTACGAGAAGCTGTCCGAGGTGCGCACCTACCCCCAGATCACCGCGCTGGTCAACCGCATCGACTGGGTGTCGGGCTTCGCGAACGAGGTGCCCTTCATCGTGGCCGCCGAGCGGCTGATGGGCATCGAGCCGCCCGAGCGGGCGCAGCACATCCGCATGATCCTCACGGAGATGGCGCGGATCGCCTCCCACCTCGTCTTCATGTCCTCGTACCCCCTCGAGCTGGGTGCGACCACACCGCTGATGTACGCCCTGCGCGAGCGCGAGCGCGTCCTCGAGTTGATCGAGGGCGTCACCGGCGGCCGGTTCCACCCGAACTTCAACCGGATCGGCGGTGTGAAGCCCGCCGCCGGCGCCGGGTCGAACCAGAAGAAGGTCGTCCAGGACCTCCCCAAGGGGTTCCTCGATGCGGCCCGGGCCGCCATGGAGGACGTCCTGTCGGTCTGCGACGAGATGGACCAGCTCGTCGTCGGGAACGAGATCTTCCTCCAGCGTACGAAGGGGATCGGCATCATCCCCGTCGACAAGGCCCTCGCCTACGGGGTGACCGGCCCGAACCTCCGGGCGTCGGGCGTCGCCTTCGACGTCAGGAAGGTGGACGACTACCTGCCCTACGACGAGGTGGACTTCGAGATCCCCACCGGTGAGAACGGCGACTGCTTCGACCGCTACTGGGTGCGGCTGCAGGAGGTCCGCGAGGCCGCCTCCATCGTCATCCAGGCCGTCGACGGGATCCCGAGCGGCCCGCTCCAGGCGAAGGTGCCCCGCATCATCAAGGTGCCCGCCGGTGAGACCTACGTCCGGGCGGAGAACCCGAAGGGCGAGATGGGCTACCACGTCGTCTCCACCGGCGGCCGGATCCCCTACCGGGTGAAGATCCGTTCGGCGTCCTTCTCCAACCTGTCGGTGCTGGAGTGGCTGCTCCGGGGTCAGATGGTGCCCGACCTCATCGCCATCCTCGGCAGCCTCGACTTCGTGCTGGGGGACGTGGATCGATGAGCGCCCTGCTCGACAACTTCTGGATCCTCCTGATCCTGAAGGTCGTCGCGATCGCCGTCGTCGTCCCCGGGACGGCGCTCGTGATCATCTACGGCGAGTTGAAGATCGGCGCCCACATGCAGAGCCGCATCGGCCCCTACTTCGCCGGCGGGCGCTGGGGATGGGCCCAGCCGCTGGCCGACGGCCTCAAGTTCATGCAGAAGGAGGACCTGGTCCCCGAAGAGGCCGACCACCGCATCTACCGGTTCGCCCCGATGGTCGTGCTCATGGGCACGCTGGCCGTCTTCGTGATCATCCCCTTCTCCCCGGACCTCATCGTCCAGGATCTCGACGTCGGGATCTTCTACGCCCTCGCCGTCGGGTCCATCGCCACCCTCGGCGTCCTCATGGCCGGATGGTCCTCGGCGAACAAGTTCTCGCTCATGGGCGGCCTCCGCGCCGCCGCCCAGCTCATCGCCTACGAACTGCCCCTGGTCCTCGCGGTGATCGGTGTGGTCATCCAGGCCGGGACCCTGTCGATGGTGGGCATCGTCGAGGCGCAGGCGGAGCCGGTCTCGGTCTTCGGGCTCTTCGAGGCACCCCTGCCGTACCTCGTCCAGGGGCAGGTGATCGGCTTCGTGATCTTCATGATCGCCACCCTCGCCGAGCTCAGCCGGATCCCCTTCGACCTCCCGATCGCCGAGTCGGAGCTCGTCATGGGCTACCTCACCGAGTACTCGGGGATCCGCTTCACGATGTTCTTCCTGGCCGAGTACGCCGGGATGTTCTCGATGTCGGCCATCGCGGCGACGCTCTTCCTCGGGGGCTACCACTTCCCCGGCCTCCCCGACGCCGCGGGCCCGCTCGTCCTCATGGGCAAGGTGTTCCTGCTCGTGTTCCTCATGATCTGGATGCGATGGACGTTCCCGCGCATGCGGGAGGATCAGCTGCAGCGTTTCGCCTGGAAGTGGCTCATCCCGGCGTCGCTCGTCAACATCGCGGCCACCGCCGTGTTCAAGGTGGTCTTCTGATGCTCTACGCTCCCGCACCCGAGGTGATGCGATGACCGCCCGTCCGACGGGGCTCGGCTTGCTGAAGGGCATGAAGGTCACCCTGAAGGCCCTCTTCACGAAGCCGCCGACCGTCCAGTACCCGCTCGAGAAGGAGATCCCGGTGCCGCGGGCACGCGGGGTCATCGCGCTCGACCCCGAGGCCTGCACGGTCTGCATGCTGTGCGCCCGCGAGTGCCCCGACTGGTGCATCTACATCGAGGGTCACAAGGAGGAGCAGCCCCCCTCCAAGCCGGGCGGCCGGCCCCGGACGCGGGCGACGCTCGACCGGTTCGACATCGACTACGCCCTCTGCATGTACTGCGGGATCTGCGTGGAGGTCTGCCCCTTCGACGCGCTGTTCTGGTCGCCCGAGTACGAGTACTCCGAGGGGAAGATCTCGGCGATGCTCCACGACAAGGAGCGCCTCACCGAGTGGCTCGAGACCGTCCCCGAGCCCCCGGCGGTGGAGTCCTGATGACCTTCGGCGACTGGATCTCCGAGCCCGGCAACGTCGTGTTCCTCGCCATCGGCCTCGTCATGGCGGCGGCGTCCACGTGGGTGGTGCTGACGAAGAACGTCGTGCACGCCGCGCTCTCACTCGTCGTGACGCTGGCGGGGTCGGCGGCGCTGTTCCTCCTCCTCGGAGCGGAGTTCGTCGCCTGGACCGTCGTGCTCGTCTACATCGGCGCCGTGATCGTCCTGTTCCTGTTCGGCATCATGATCACCCGGGCCCCCATCGGCCGGGACTCGGCGGAGCTCGACCACCGGCGCCGCTGGCCCGCCGCCCTCGTGGCGCTGTCGATCTTCGCGACGATGGCCTACGCGACCACGAGCCTCTACGGCTGGTCGGAGGAGATCCACCTCGACGCACCGGTCCGCACCGACTCCATCGGCGAGATCCTGTTCAGCCGATTCGTCATCCCCTTCGAGGCCGTCTCGTTCGTCCTGCTGGCCGCCCTCATCGGCGGCATCGTGCTGGCGAGGAAGGACGAGACGCCGCAGTGACCCTCAACCCCTTCCTCGTCCTCGCCTCGCTGCTCTTCTCGATCGGCGTCTACGGGGTGCTCGTCCGCCGCAACGCCGTGCTCGTGCTGCTGTCGGTGGAGCTCATGCTCACCGCGGTGAACATCAACCTCGTCGCCTTCGGCGCCCACATCCAGGACACGCTCGCCAGCGGTCAGGTGTTCGCGCTGTTCGTGCTCACCGTGGCGGCCGCCGAGGTCGGGATCGGGCTCGCGATCGTCCTCCTCATCTTCCGCAACCGCTCGTCGGCGAACGTCGACGAGCTCGACCTGATGAAGTGGTGACCCGGTGACGACCCTGCACCTCTTCGCCAGCCAGCTCCTCCTCGCCGCCGAGGAGGGGAAGGCCGTCGAGCTCTCCGACGGCGGCGTGCTCGCCGAGTTCGCCTGGCTCATCCCGGTCGTCCCGCTCGTGCTCATGTTCGGCATCGTCTTCTTCGGCAAGCGGCTGCCCTTCAAGGGGTGGGAGCTCGCCGAGCTCTCGATGGCGTTCGTCGCCGTGTACGGGGTCGCCCTGTTCGCCATGAACGCGAGCGAGGGCATCTACTACGAGGGCTCCGTCGAGATCGCCACGATCGGTTCCTACGTCATCGAGTGGGGATGGATCGTCGACGGCCTCTCGATCATGATGTACGCCGTCGTCGGGGTGGTCGGCCTCGCCGTCTTCACCTACGCCAAGGGCTACATGGAGGGCGACGTCCGCTTCACGTGGTTCTTCGCGGCGTTCACGCTCTTCGCCGGGGCCATGCTCGTGCTCGTGTCGTCGCCGAACATGATCCAGCTCATCGTCGGCTGGGAACTGGTCGGCGTCGCCTCGTACCTCCTCATCGGGCACTACTGGGAGGACCACGCCAACAACGCCGCGGCCATCAAGGCCTTCATCACCAACAAGGTCGCGGACGTCGGCCTGTTCATCGGCGTGATCATCGCCGGGGTCACGGTCGGCTCGTTCCGCTTCAGCGACCTCCTCGGGGCCATCGAGGCCGCCGACTCGGCGCTCGTCGACGTCGCCTTCTGGGCCGGTCTGGCGCTGTTCATCGGTGCCATGGGCAAGAGCGCCCAGTTCCCGTTCCACGTGTGGCTGCCGGACGCCATGGCGGGCCCCACCCCGGTGTCGTCGCTCATGCACGCCGCGACGATGGTCACCGCGGGCGTGTACCTCATCGGGCGGGTGTTCCCGCTCTATCACGACGCGCTCTTCGCCGTCGACGTGAAGACGATCATCATCGTCGTCGGCGCCGCCACCCTGCTCCTGACCGGGCTCATCGCGCTCGTGCAGAACGACATCAAGAAGGTGCTGGCGTACTCGACGCTGTCACAGCTCGGGTACATGACGGCGGCCATGGGAGCGGGCGCCTACACCGCCGGGCTCTTCCACCTCTTCACCCATGCGTACTTCAAGGCGCTGCTCTTCCTCGGCGCCGGCTCGGTCATCCACGCGGTCCACAGCAACGACATGAGCGACATGGGCGGCCTGCGCAAGTCGATGCCCTACACCTACTGGACCTTCCTCGTGGGCTCGCTGGCGCTCGCGGGCATCTTCCCGCTGGCCGGCTTCTGGTCGAAGGACGAGATCCTGGCCTCGATCAGCTATGACGCGTCCCACGGCGGCGGCACCGTCGCCACGGTCGTGCTCGTCATCGCGATCGTCGGCGCCTTCATCACCGCCTTCTACATGGCGAGGGCCGTGTACCTCACCTTCTTCGGCGAGTACAAGGGCGAGGGTCACCCCCACGAGTCCCCGCGGATCATGACGTACCCGCTCGTCGGACTCGGGGTCCTCGCCGCGATCGCCGGCTTCGCGAACATGCCCGGCATCTTCACCGGGTTCACCGACTGGGTGGGCGCCCGGCTCATCCCGATGGGCGACCACCACGCCGAGTCCATCGACTTCGTCCTGGCCGGGATCGGGCTGGCCGTCGCGCTCGCCGGCATCGGCCTGGGCACCCGCATCTGGGGCCCCGACCGGGAGACGCAGGAGGCCCGGGACACCTTCCGGATCGCCGGGCTCTACCCCCTGCTCGAACGCAAGTACTACATCGACGACCTGTACCTGTACGGGATCGTCGGTCCGACCAAGGGTCCGCTCGCACGGGCGGCCGACTGGTCGAACACCTACATCATCGACGGCGTCGTGAACGCCTTCGGCGCGGCCGCGAGGCTGCTCGCCAGGGTCGTCTACGGCGGACTCGACCAGCGGGGCATCGACCTGGCGATCAACGCCGTCGGTGCCGGCACCGGCGAGGTCGGTGAGGGTCTGCGCCACGCGCAGACGGGCAAGGTGCAGCAGTATGCGGCCGCGTTGTTCGTGGGCGCCGTACTGCTCGTCGTCGGATTCCTGATCTTCGGCTAGGAGGAGGGCCTGAAGTGAGTTGGTTCGAAAGCGGATGGGGCTTGAGCCTCATCGTGTTCCTGCCCCTGGTGGGCGCGGGGGTGCTGTTACTCATCCCCAAGTCCAAGGAGCAGGTCGTCAAGACCACGGCACTCCTCTTCTCGCTGGCCGCGTTCGCGGTGTCGGTCGTCGTCCTCCTCCAGTTCGACTTCGACGGCACCGAGGCCTTCCAGTTCGGGACGGACCTGTCGTGGATCCCCGCCATCAACAGCCGGTACCACATCGGGATCGACGGCATCAGCCTGCCGTTGCTCGTCCTGTCCACGTTCGTGCTCGTGCTGGCGATCGTGTACTCGTGGGACCACTGGCCCGAGCCGCGGAACCCGAAGGCGTTCCTCGTCCTCATGCTCGTCCTGGGCACCGGGATGAACGGCACCTTCGTGGCCCTCGACCTCATCCTGTTCTTCATCTTCTTCGAGGTCGTCCTCCTGCCGATGTACTTCATGATCGGCATCTGGGGGGACCGCAAGCCCATCCGGCTGCCGGGCTGGAAGCGCGACGTGGAGACCCGCCTCTACGCCTCGATCAAGTTCTTCCTGTTCACGCTCTTCGGCTCCGCCTTCATGCTGCTGGGCTTCCTGGCCCTGTCGTGGAAGGCGGGCGGCACCTTCGACATGGTCGCCCTCTCGGAGATGGGGCGCGCCGGCGTGTTCGCCGGGGCCTTCGGCCAGTGGGTGTTCGCCGCCCTGTTCCTCGGGTTCGCGGTGAAGGTGCCCATGTGGCCGCTGCACTCGTGGCTGCCGGACGCGCACACCGCCGCCCCCACGGTCGGCTCGGTGCTCCTGGCCGCCATCCTCCTGAAGCTCGGCTCCTACGGCTTCGTGCGCATCAGCCTGCCGATCCTCCCCGAACAGGCCCAGGACTGGGCGCCGGCCATCGCGATCCTGGCGGTCATCGCCATCATCTACGGCTCGCTCGCCTGTCTGGCTCAGACCGACATGAAGCGACTGATCGCCTTCTCCTCGGTGGGCCACATGGGCTTCGTGATGCTCGGCATCGCCACGCTCACCGACGTGGGGATCAACGCCGCGATCATCGGCATGGTCGCCCACGGCATCATCACCGGTCTCCTGTTCTTCCTCGCCGGATCCATGCAGCACCGGTACCACACGCGGGAGATGGCCCGCCTGGGCGGAGCGATGAAATCGATGCCGATCATCGGCGGGATCCTCGCCTTCACCGCGATGGCCTCCCTCGGGCTCCCCGGTCTCGCCGGGTTCTGGGGTGAGTTCATGGCGCTCCTCGGCTCCTACAACCCCCTCGACGGGCTGAGCCTGGGCGTGTTCCGCACGGCCATGGTCATCGGCGCCATCGGCACGGTGCTCACCGCCGGCTACCTGCTGTGGATGCTCCAGAAGGTGAACCTCGGCGAGGTGCCCGAGGAGTGGCGCGACGCGAACTTCCACGACGCCGACGGCTACGAGCTCGGCGCCTGGGTGCCGCTCGTGCTCGCCACCCTCGCCATCGGCATCTTCCCGAAGATCGTCTTCGGGGCGACCGACGACGCCGTGGTGAACCTCGTCGAGAACATCTCCCGGGCCGTCGGAGGCTGATCCGTGCCGTCCTTCGACTACCACGCGCTGCTCCCCGAGTTCATCATCGGGGCCTCGCTGCTGGCAGCGATCGTGGTGGACCTCGTCATGCCGCCGGAGCGGAAGTACCTCGCCGGCGTCGTCGGGCTGCTCGGCCTCGTCGCCGCGTCCTTCCCGCTGCTGACGCTGGCGACCTGCGGCTCGATCGACGGGTGTGACGGCGGCCTGCCCAGGTCGATGTTCGGGGGCTCCTACGTGGTGGACGAGTTCGCCCTCGTCCTGAAGGGCCTGTTCATCCTGACCGGCGTCGTGACGCTGCTGCTGTCGGTGGGCTTCATCGAATCCGACCGCTACTACGAGGGCGAGTTCTACTTCCTCGTCATGGCCTCCGTCGCCGGAGCGGTCATCATGGCCTCCAGCCGGGACCTCATCACGCTCTTCGTGGCGCTCGAGCTCGTGTCGGGCCCGGCCTTCCTGCTGGCGGGCTGGCGCAAGGGCGACCTGCGCTCCAACGAGGCGGCGCTCAAGTTCTTCCTCATCGGGGTGCTGTCGTCGGCGATCCTGCTGTTCGGGATGTCGCTCGTCTACGGCACGACGGGATCGGTCACCTTCGAGGGGATCCGGGCCGCCACCCTCGCTCCGGGCGTGGCGCTGGCCGAGGAGCCGGTCTTCGTGCTCGGCGTGATCTTCGTGCTCGTCGGGTTCGGCTTCAAGATCTCGGCGGTGCCCTTCCACTTCTGGGCGCCGGACACCTACCAGGGGGCTCCGCTCCCGGTGGCGGCGTACCTGTCGGTGGGCTCGAAGGCCGCGGGGTTCGTGGGTCTGTTGACCCTGTGCTACCTGGCGTTCGCGGGCGTTCGGGACATCTGGGGCCCGATCCTCTGGCTGCTCGCCGCGCTCAGCATGACGGTGGGCAACCTCGTCGCGCTGCGGCAGACCAACGTGGTGCGTCTCCTCGGGTACTCGTCGGTGGCCCACGCCGGCTTCATCCTCGTCCCCTTCGCGATGGCCGCAGCGCTGGACGCCGACGGGCTGGGCGACGCCTTCTTCGGCTCCGTCACCTACCTGCTCGTGTACGCCTTCATGAACCTCGGCGCCTTCGCCGCGGTGATGGCGGCGGCCGAGAAGGCGGGGAGCGCCGAGCTGGACGACTTCGGCGGCCTGAGCCGCTACGCCCCCGGCGTCGCGGCGATGGTGGCCCTGTTCTTCTTCTCCCTCGCCGGGATCCCGCCCCTCGCCGGTTGGTTCGCGAAGTTCGTGATGTTCCGGGCCGTGCTCATCGAGTCCGGCAACGCGTGGGCCGTGGGGCTGGCGATCGTGGCCGCCGTCAACGCGGTCATCGCGCTCTTCTACTACGCGAAGGTCGTCAAGGCGATGTACTTCGACGGCGTTCCCGATCGGATCGACGCCGATGCCGCCGGTGCCCGCTCGCTGGCGCGCCCCCTCGTCCTGGCGATCGGGCTGACGGCGGCCGCAGTGCTCGTGGCCGGGTTCTTCCCCCAGATCCTCGCCTTCTTCGGCGACGCCACCCGGGCCATCGCCCTCGGGGGCTGACGCCGCTCACGGGAGCACGTGGACGCACTCGCCGGGGCACGCCTCGGCCGCGTCGACCACCCGGTCCTCGTGACCGGGGACCACGCGGGCGACGCCCTCGGGACCGTCCGGCGCCGATCTCCCGTCGAACACCCGCTCGACCCCGAAGGTCTCCGCGGGCTCGGCCACCGCCCACAGCCCGTCGGGACGTGCCCGGAAGACGAGCGGTTCGATCATCTCGCACGTCCCGGCCCCCATGCACAGGTCGGTGTCGATCCAGACCCGCATCGTCGGCTCCTCTCGTCGGGTCCTGTCCAGGGTGCGCCACCCTCTCCGAAGAGATCCTGAAGGACGGCGTAGGCTCCCCCGGATGCGATTCGCGCTGCAGACCTCGGGTGACCTCGACACGCTCGTGGACGCGGCGGACTGGGCCGAGCGGAGGGGCCTCGACTGTCTCGCCATCCCCGACCACTACGTGCTCTCGCGGTCGGGCGACGGGCCGCCGGCCTACGACGCCTTCGTGCTGCTGGGGGGACTCGCCGCGTCCACGGCCTCGATCGAGCTGTCGCTCCTCGTGTCGCCCATCACCTTCCGCCATCCGGCCGTCATCGCGAAGAGCGCCCTCACCGTCGACGCCATCTCGGGCGGGAGGTTCACCCTCGGGATCGGCACCGGCTGGCTCGAGATCGAGCACGAGGTCTTCGGCATCCCGCTGCCGCCGATGGCCGAACGATTCGAGCGGATGGAGGAGGCGCTCGGCTACGTCCGGGCGCACACCCGCGGCGAGTCCTTCGAGGGCCGCCACTACCGACTGCGGGCCGTCGCGCCCCGTCCCGCACCGACGGACGGGTTCCGGCTGGTCGTGGGCGGGAAGGGGAGTCGCCGGACACCGACGCTGGCCGGGAGGTTCGCCGACGAGTACAACGTCTATCCGGCGGCGCCGGACGAGCTGCGGAGCCGGATCGAGCTCGCCAGGCAGGCCGCGGAGGAGGCCGGCCGCGACCCCGACGCCCTGCTGATCAGCAGCTCCGGGTCGGTCCTCGTCGGCCGTGACGAGGCCGACTACCGGCGGCGGTTCGCCGAGACCGCGGCCTCGGCGGGCCTGGACGAGGAGGAACTCGAGGAGCACTTCGCGTTCCGCTCCACGCCCCGGGGCCCGGCGCCCGCCGTTCGCGAGCAGCTCGCGCAGATGGAGGCGCTCGGCGTGCGCCGCTTCTACCTGCAGACCTCGGTGGCCGACGGCTTCGAGGGCGTGACCGACACGCTGGAGATGCTGTCGGGCTGATCGCGCCGACCGTCGCGACGGCGTACGATCTGACCGTGGACCGCCTCACCGACACCCTGCGCGACACGATCGTCGACCTCGAGCATCGGTTCTGGGAGGCGAGCACGGATCCCGACTTCTACCGGGACCACGCGCTCCCCGACGCCGTGATGGTGTTCCCCGGGGGTCACGGCATCGTGCCCGTGGACCGGGTCATCGACATGGTCGACGCCAACACCGTTCCCTGGGCCAGCTACGCGCTGGGCGACCTGCGGGTGGTGGAGGGGGTCGACTCGGTGATCCTCACCTACCGGGCGACGGCCCGCAAGGCCGGGGAGGAGACCGAGATGCAGCTCTACGCCTCGACGGTGTACGTCCAGCTCGGCGGTGCCTGGAAGCTGGCGCTCCACCAGCAGACCCTGGCCTAGCGGGCGTCGGGGGTCGACCAGGCGAGGACCGCGATCCGATCGCCCTCGACGGCCACCCGGGCGAACCGCCCGGCGGCGTCGGCCCCCGTCCGCACCGACCAGAGTTCGCGTCCCTCGAGGTCGAAGCCGGTGGTCGTCCCGCCGCGGTCGACCACCACGAAGCCGTCGTCGAGCCGCGGGCTGGTGCAGCACGCCGGGAAGGCCACCGGGGTCGGTTCCACCCCGGTCGGGCCGACGGTCCGCAGCAGGCCGTCGGCCCCCAGCACGAGGACGCGGTCCCGCCCGGCGAGGGTCGGCGGGCCCAGCAGCCCGGGGGCTCCATGGTCGACCATCCATGCGACCCGCCCGTCTTCGATCGCGGCGACCCGGGTCCCGTCGGCGGCGACGACGAGGCCCTCCGCCGTGGCCGGTGCCCCGGTCGGTGCGAAGCCGGGCTCCGCCGTCCAGAGGAGAGCGCCGGAGGTGGCATCGACGAGCAGGACGCGGTCGCCGGCGGTCGCCGCCACCGAGCCGTCGCCGACGGCGACGCCCGTCACGGTCAGATCGGCCCCGAGATCGATCGAGAACCTGGGGGCGCCGTCCCCGGCGTCGAACCCGTCGAGTCTGGCGGCGCTCCCGCCGACGGGGACGACGACCACGCCGTCTCCGACGACGATGTCGGGGGCCTGGATCGCCGACCCGTCGGGCACCTCGAGGAGGTGACGCCACCGCTGGCGCCCGTCGTCGCGGCCGATCGCCGCCACGGACACCTCCTCGACGGTGAAGAGGGCGTCGTCGTCGGTGGCGAGCCGGATCGCCGGGAAGATCTGGGGGGCGTTCCACAGCTCCCGGCAGGTCGCCGCGTCGATCGCGAAGATCGGTCCGCCCCGGAGCGAACCGAAGAGCACGCCATCGTCCAGGACGTGGTGGCGGAGGAACTGGCTGCCGAGATCGAGCCGCCAGAGGGTCCGGTCGTCCTCGACGACCTCGAGCCGGACCCCTCCGAAGGGGCCCGCCGCGGACGGTGCGGCGCCCGTCACCGAGCAGGCGGGTGCGGGGTCCGCGGTGGTCACGACCGATCCGGCCGTCGACGTGGTCGTGCTCGACGTGGGCGCGGCGGTGGTGCCGGACGACCCGCCCCCGGTGCACGCTGCGAGGACGATCGCCGCCGCGGCCGCGATCGCTCCTAGCCTCGTCCTCGATGCTGAAGGCACGTCTCGTCCAACGTCTGGAGGGGTCCGATCCCATCCCGTTCGAGGAGTTCATGGCCCTCGCGCTCTACGACGAGGAGCTCGGCTACTTCGCCACCGGGCCGCTGCGATCGACCACGACGGGGGACTTCCTCACGAGCCCCGAGGTGTCCCCGCTCTTCGGGGAGACGATCGCCCGGTTCGTCGATGCCGAGCTGGAGCGGTGCGGCGGTCGGGCCGTCGTCGAGGTCGGCAGCGGATCGGGGTCGCTGCTCCGTCCGCTGCTGGACGGCGTCGAGACCGGGGTGGTGGCCTGGGCCGTTGAGGCGTCCGCCGCCGCCCGCGCAGCCACGACCGGCGCGGTGCCGGAGGCGACCGTCGTCGCCCGGATCGACGACCTGCCGCCGTCCCTGCGGGGCGTGGTCGTCGCCAACGAAGTCGCCGACAATCTGCCCGTGGCGCTCGCCGTCAGACGGGGCTCCGGGTGGATGGAGCGGTTCGTCGGTGCCGCCGACGGTGAGCTGGTCTACCACGAGGTGGCGGCGAGACCCGAGGTCGCCGCCTGGGCGGACCGTCACGCCGGGGTCGTCCCCCAGGGGGGTCAGGTGGAGGTGCAGCTCGCCGCCGGCGTCTGGCTGCGGTCCCTCCTGGATCTCGTCGAGGCGGGCGCGGTCGTCGTGATCGACTACGGCGACGACGCCGAGGGGCTGGCGCGGCGGCGGGAGGAGGGGACGCTGCGGACCTACCGGGGCCATCACCTCGGACCCGATCCCCTGCTGGAGCCGGGGGGAACGGATGTCACCGTCGACGTGGCGTTCGATGCGCTCGCCGACGTCGCGGCGACAGCGGGGTGTCAGGTCGACGTCACGAGCCAGGTCGAGTTCCTGGAGCGGTGGGGACTGGCCGACCGGCGCCGGGAACTGCGTGAGGCCGAGCTGGCCGCCGCCCGGGTGGGGGAGACGATGGCGCGCCTCGTGGCCAAGAGCCGGGTGACCGAGGCCGACACGCTCCTCCACCCGCGGGGACTCGGTGCCTTCCGGGTGCTGGTCGCCCGGCGAGGGTGACTGCCGACAATCGTTCACCGGAGGTACGCTCCGGGGCATGAACAACCTGAAGACCGTCGGCCTGCTGGCGTTCCTCGGCGCGATCTTCGTGCTCGTCGGGCAGGTGCTCGGCGGCACCTCCGGTGCGGTGACCGCCCTGATCTTCGTCGGGGTGCTCAACTTCGGCATCTACTTCTTCTCGGACAAGATCGCCCTGAAGTCGGCGGGCGCCCGCCCCGTCGAGGAGCACGAGCTCCCACAGGTCTACGGGATCGTCCGGTCGCTGACGCAGCGCGAGGACATGCCGATGCCGACCATCTACGTCATCGACAGCCCCCAGCCCAACGCCTTCGCGACGGGCCGCAGCCCGAAGCACGCGGCAGTGGCCGTCACCACGGGGATCCTGCAGATGATGGACTCCGACGAGCTCGAGGGCGTGCTCGCCCACGAGATCTCCCACGTGCGCAACCGTGACGTCCTCATCGGCACCATCGCCGCCACCGTGGCGGCCGCCCTGTCGTTCCTGGCCCGCATGGCGATGTTCCGCTCGCTCTTCGGCGGGGGGAACCGCAACGACAACAACCCGCTGGCGGGTCTCATCGCCCTCGTGTCGATCATCGTGGCCCCGATCGCGGCCATGCTCATCCGCTTCGCCGTGAGCCGGTCGCGGGAGTACGAGGCCGATCGCAGCGGTGCGGAGATCTCGGGGAACCCCCTGGCGCTGGCCCGGGCGCTCGAGAAGCTGGAGGCCGGGACGTCGCGCATTCCGATGGACGTCAACCCCTCCACCGCGCAGCTCTTCATCGCCGACCCCCTGAAGGCGTTCGGGAACCGGGGCGGCCGGGGCCGGCAGCAGCAGGCGTCGACCTTCGCCAAGCTGTTCTCGACGCATCCGCCGATCTCCGAGCGGGTCGAGCGGCTCACCCGGATGGCGCAGGGCTGGCGGTAGGTCCCGGCCACGGGACGGCTAGAATCCGTCGCCGCCCCCCAGGGGCGCGGATCCGGAGGGATGCCCGAGCGGCCAAAGGGAGCAGACTGTAAATCTGCCGGCTCAGCCTTCGGAGGTTCGAATCCTCCTCCCTCCACGGGTCGCGGTAACCTACTGCGACCGAGAGGCCTCCTTAGCTCAGTGGTAGAGCACTTCCATGGTAAGGAAGGGGTCCCCGGTTCGAACCCGGGAGGAGGCTCGGAGCCCGTGGCTCCTCGGGGCGGCGTAGCTCAGAGGTAGAGCACCCGGCTCATAATCGGGTTGTCGGTGGTTCGAGTCCACCCGCCGCTACGAAGCATGTCGGATTGCCGCGATGGCGCTGCGAACATGTGGAGGGGCCGCAGCCACCGGCGCGGCCCGACGACACCCGACAACCGAACAGCACCGACAAGGGAGAACCCATGGCCAAGGAGAAGTTTGAGCGGTCGAAGCCTCATGTGAATGTGGGGACGATGGGGCATATTGATCATGGGAAGACGACGTTGACGGCTGCGATCACGAAGGTGTTGGCGGAGTCGGGTGTTGGTGGGGCGACGCATTTCACGGCGTTTGATGAGATCGATAAGGCTCCTGAGGAGCGTGAGCGTGGGATCACGATTGCGATTGCTCATGTGGAGTATGAGACGGAGAATCGTCATTACGCGCATGTGGATATGCCGGGGCATGCGGATTATGTGAAGAACATGATTACGGGTGCGGCGCAGGTGGATGGGGCGATTTTGGTGGTGTCGGCTGCTGATGGTCCGATGCCGCAGACGCGGGAGCATGTGTTGTTGGCGCGTCAGGTGGGTGTTCCGTACATCGTGGTGTTTTTGAACAAGACGGACATGGTCGATGATCCCGAGTTGTTGGATCTGGTGGAGTTGGAGGATCGGGATCTGTTGACGGAGTATGAGTTTCCTGGTGATGAGGTGCCGGTGGTTCGGGGGTCGGCGCTCAAGGCGTTGGAGGGTGATTCGGGTCATCAGGATGCGATCATCGAGTTGATGGAGGCGGTTGATTCGTTCATTCCTGAGCCTGATCGGGATACCGACAAGCCGTTCTTGATGCCGATCGAGGATGTGTTTTCGATCACTGGTCGTGGGAC
>JAWVYO010000026.1:0-27525 GCA_033722675.1 Acidimicrobiia bacterium
CTCATCCGGTGGCGGCAGGGACGGTGCCTGCCCTACGGCGAGGGCGTGACGTTCTGGGCCCTCGGCGAGGTGGTGAAGGCGGAGGCCGGGATCCTCGAGACCGACACCCCGGCGACGGCCCACGGGAAGCTCGCCGTGTCGCTGGAGCAACTCGCCGTCGACGCCACCGACCGGGCGTGGATCACGGATCGGCTCGCCCCGCTCGTCGGCTCGGCGGCGGGGGCGACGGCCGACCGCTCGGAACAGTTCGCCGCCTGGACCGCCTATCTGGTGGCCCTCGCGGACCAGCGGCCCACGGTGCTCGTCGTCGAGGATCTCCACTGGGCCGACCCGGCCCTCGTGGAGTTCCTCTCCCAGCTGCCGCAGGCCGCGCGCCACGTCCCCCTGCTCCTCGCCGCAACGGCCCGGCCCGGCTTCTTCGACGAGCACACCGCCTGGGGGGCAGGACAACGCAACGCGCTGACGATTCGTCTGGAGGCGCTGGACCCCTCGTCGACCCGCTCGCTCATCGACGACCTGCTCGCCGGCGAGGACGTGGACGACTCCACGCGAGCAGCGGTCGCGGAGCGGTCCGGCGGGAACCCGCTGTACGCCCAGGAGTTCGCCCGCATGGTCCGTGATCGCCGCGACGAGGGCGCCGACGCCACGGTGCCCGACACCGTGCAGGCGATCGTGACGGCCCGTCTCGACCTGCTCGACCCCGGCGCGAAGGCGGCGGTCCAGGCCGCCGCGGTGGTCGGCAAGTCCTTCTGGTCGGGCGCCGTGCAGGCGGTCCTCGAGGACGAGGTCGACGTCGAGACGATCCTCGGCGAGGTCGCCCGCCGCGAACTCGTCCGACGCGAGCGCACCTCCACGATGGCCGGCGAGACCGAGTACACCTTCACGCACTCGGTGGTCCGTGACGTCGCCTACGGGCTGGCTCCGCGGGCCGTCCGGAGCCGGCGACACCATCGCGCCGCACGATGGATCGAAGGCATGGCAGGCGACCGGGTCGCCGACCGAGCGGAGCTCGTCGCCCATCACGACGCCGAGGCGCTCCGGCTGGCCCGCGCGGCCGACGTCCCGGAGCGGGAGGACTACGGCAGCATCGCGGCGGAGTCGCACATCAGGGCCGCCGACCAGGCGAGGCACCTCGACGTCGAATCACAGCGCTCCCACCTCGAGGCGGCCCTCGAACTCGTCGACCCCCTCGATCCCCGACGGGCCCGCCTCCTCGCCGACCTCGGCGGAGCTCTCTTCGCCAGTGGACCGGGCGACCTCGCCGTGAAGACCCTGATGGAGGCACGGGAGGAGGCCGAGCGGGTCGGCGAGATCGAGACGTGGGGCGAGACGTCGCTGCGCCTTTCCCGCGCCCTCTGGGTCGGAGGCGACCCCGACACCAGCGACCGAACGATCGACGAGGTGATCGAGCGGCTCGAAGCCGATGCGCCCACCTCGACGGCACTGGCCAGCGCCTACGCCCAGCGGGCCGTGGGCCTCTGGATCTCGGGGAGACCCGACGAGGCCCTCGCGTACATCGAGCTCGTCCGGCCCCACGTCCAAGCCCACGGCGAGTCCTTCGCCCGGTCGCGACTGCTGTCGGCCGAGGGCGGAAGCCGCTTCGACGCGGGCGATCCGGCGGCGGTCGAGCGCTTTCGCCAGGCACTCCGGATGGCCGTCGAGCAGGGTGACGCGGTGGACATCTCGAGCACACACCTCAACCTCGCCGAGCAGCTGCTCACCGGCTGGGGTCCCGACGAGGCCGAGCCCGTCGCCCGTCGCGGGCTCGAACTGGCGCAGAAGCGGGGGATCTCGGGCGTGGCCACCTTCCTGCAGGGGCACCTGGCCACGTCGACGTTCCTCCAGGGCCGGTGGGACGAGACCCTCGATCTCGTCGAGGGGGCCCGCGGGAGCGCCTCCGCCTACATCGTGGGCCTGTTCGAGGGAACCGAACTCGCGATCCACGTCTCCCGCGGCGTCGAGCCTCCGCGACTGGCCGCCGCCGTCGCCGAGCTCGTGTCCGAGGCCGAGGAGCTCCGCGACCTCCAGGCCGTCGTCCCCACGCATGTCTTCGCCGCCTTCATCCTCGCCCCGGCCGGCCACACCGAACAGGCGCTTCACCATGCCCGCGAGGTCGTCGCCCGCGCTGCGGGCACCCGATATCTGCTCGACGGCCTGGCGATGCCGCTGCATCTGATGCGCGCCGGCGGCGAACTCGACGCCTTCGAGCACCTCCTCCCCGACCTGCGGCGCTTCGACATGCCTCGCCCCGCCGCCCAGGTCCGCCTGATCGAGGGCCTGGTCGCCGAACGGGACGACCCCCGAGCAGCGATCGACGCCGCACGTGAGGCGGCCGAGGAGCTGGCGTCGCTCCGGGCGAACCTGGACGCCCTCTTCGCCCTCGCCGAGGCCCACCGCATCGCCGGGGCGGTCGGCGACGAGGGGGCACGAGGCGACGCGCGCCGCCGGGCGAACGAGGTGTTCGGGCAGGCCGGCGCGGTGCGGCTGTTCGAGTTCCTGGGGCTCGCTAGTTGAGGATGGAGAGGATCGACAGCGGGGTCGTCGACTCGGCGATCGCGAAGCACGACTCCTCCGTCACGCCGGTCCGGCAGAACAGCTGGTAGACGTAGTCGCCCTTGACCCACGAGAGCTCCCGCCCACCGGCGACCCGGACGCTGAAGATCTCCCCGACCGGCAGGTCGTCGAACTCGTCGAGCCCGACACGGAGTACGGCCAGCTGCGCCTCGTTGCGGGGTAGCTCGTAGGGCGCACCCACCCACAGACCGAACGCGGCGGCGGTGGAGGGGGCCAACGTCGCCGTCTGGAGGTCGAAGACGAGCTGGCTCGACACGTGGGTCACACCGGCAGGCGTCAGGCGCGGGAACTCGATGCCCGGCAACGCGGCAGCGATCTCGCGGCGGCTCGCCTGCACGAACTCGGAGCTCTGGGTGCCGCGATTCCAGACGTTGGCGATCAGCTGCTCGGGCTCCAGCCCGACACCGGCGTCGAGACCGTCGTTCACCCACGTGGCGCCGGTGATCCCCTGCAGGTTGAGCTGGGGCCCCTCGGCCACGGTCGTGGTGGTCGTCGACGACACCCCGGCGTACACGAAGTCGCGCGACAGGTCGCCCACCCCGCGCAGCGCGTCACCGCACGCCGTCGCGAGGACGGCGAGCAGGGCGAGGGCGGGGACGATACGGCGCACGAGCACCTCCTCGGGACCCTCCGGGGCCCCTGACGGCTCTCCAGTATCGTCGGCACCCGGGGAAACCGGGTAGAGCGCTTTCCCCCGTACGCTCGCCGCGTGGCACTCCCGACCCTCCATCTGGTGCGGGACCGCACCGGCGAACCCGCCCTCGACACCGCTGTCGCGCGCTCCCTGTTGCTGCGGGTCGCCGCCGGGGAGCTCCCCGAGACGTTCCGCCTGACCGTCCCCGGACGGATCGTCGCCTTCGGGCGCCAGGATCAGGTCCGGGACGGGTTCACGACGGCCGCCGCTGCCGCCGTCGACGCCGGGTTCGTCCCGATCCGGCGCCTGGCCGGGGGTCGTGCCGCGGTGTTCCACGAAGGCACGCTCGCGTTCTCGTGGGCGGTCCCCGACGCCCGACCGGCCGAGACCATCCATCCCCGCTTCCGCGCCCTGGCGACGGTCATGGTGGACGCCCTGCGGCTCCTCGGTGTGGACGCCAGGATCGGCGAGGTGCCCGGTGAGTACTGCCCGGGCACGTACTCGGTCAACGCCCGGGGTGCCCGCAAGCTCATGGGCGTGGGACAGCGGCTGACCCGCACGGCGGCCCACGTCGGAGGCGTCCTGGTGGCCGCCGACGCCGGTCTCGTCGTCCGGGCGCTCGAGCCCGTGTACGCCGCCCTCGGCTACGAGTGGGATCCGGACGTCACGGGAGCGGTCGCCGACGAGGTCCCCGGCGTGGGCACCGCCGACGTCGCCGATGCCGTCGTCGCCGCGCTGGGCCGCCGTCACCGCATCGTCGAGACGATCCTCGACCCCGACACCGTCGCGCTGGCACAGACCCTCGCCACCGATCACGTGGTCGAGATCCCCGGGGCGGAGCCCACCCGCCGATAGCCTGACCGCACATGCGCGTGCTCGTCGTCAACGGCCCGAACCTCAACCTCCTCGGCACCCGCCGACCCGACCTCTACGGGACGACGACGCTGGGCGAACTCGAGGCCCGCTGCCGGGACTGGGGACGTGACCTCGACCTCGACGTCGTCTGCTTCCAGTCGAATCACGAGGGAGCCATCGTCGACCGGCTCCATGCGGCCCGGGACGACTGCGCCGGCGTGGTGATCAACCCCGGGGCGCTGACCCACACGTCCTACGTGCTCCACGACGCGATCGAGGCGATCGCGCTCCCCACGGTCGAGGTCCACATCTCCGACATCGGGGCGCGGGAGGAATGGCGGCGTGTCTCGGTGATCCGGCCGGTCGTGGTCGAAGCCGTCACCGGCGAGGGCATCGAGGGCTACCGTACGGCACTGCGTCGACTCGCCGAGCATCTCGGCGGCTGAGGGCTACCCGGCCGCCTCCGCCCAGCGGCCGATCCCCTCGGCGAGGTCGTCGTCCCCGAGGGCGTAGGACAGCCGCACCGACCCCGGCGCCCCGAAGGCCTCCCCCGGCACGACGGCGATCTGCGCTTCCTCGAGCAGCACCTCGGCGAGTTCCATGGACGACCCCGGGCGGGAGCCGGCGATCTCGGTTCCCAGCTGCCCCTCCACGGACGGGAAGGCATAGAACGCCCCCTCCGGCTCTGGGACCACGAGTCCGGGGATCTCCGACAGCAGCCGGTGGGCGAGCCGTCGGCGCCGATCGAAGGCCTCCCGCATCTCCCAGACGGCGTCCATCGGACCGGTCAGGGCGGCGAGGGCGGCACGCTGGGAGACGTTCGCGACGTTCGACGTCGAATGGGACTGCAGCTTCCCGATCGCCTTGGCGACCGGCCGGGGCGCGATCGCCCATCCCACCCGCCAGCCCGTCATGGCGAACGTCTTGGCGACACCGTGGACCACGACCGTCCGCTCTGCGGCCTCGGGGGCGACGACCGGCAGCGACGAGAAGGCCGCATCGCCGTACACGAGGTACTGGTAGATCTCGTCGCTGAGCACCCAGACGTCGTGCTCCGCCGCCCAGCGGCCGATGGCAGCGGTCTCCTCGGGCGTGTAGACGGCGCCGGTCGGGTTCGACGGCGAGCAGAACACGAGCAGCTTCGTCCGGTCGCTACGCGCCTCCTCCAGCTGGTCCACGGTCACCTTGAACCCCGCGTCGACCCCGGCGGGGACGACGACCGGCTCGCCCCCGGCGAGCGTGATGCCCTCGGGATAGGTGACCCAGTACGGCGCCGGGAGCAGCACCTCGTCGCCCGGATCGACGAGCGCCTGGAAGGCGGCGTACACCGCACCCTTGCCGCCGGGGGTGACGACGACCTGATCGGCCTCCACGTCGAGCCCGGCGTCGCGCCCGGCCACCACGGCGATGGCCTCGCGGAGCTCGGGGAGGCCGGCCGCAGGGCTGTACTTGTGGTTCCGAACCTCGCGGACGGCGGCCGCCGCTGCTTCGACGACGTGGTCGGGGGTCGGGAAGTCGGGCTCACCCGCCCCGAACCCGATCACCGGGACGCCGTCGGCCTTCAGTTCGGCCGCCCTCGTCGATATGGCCATGGTCGCCGACGGCGCGACGGCCTCGAGGCGGCGGGAGACGCCGGTGGTCATGGGGATTCCTCCATCGTCATGGGCCACCGGTAGGTTATCGACCGCATGAACGGCCCCGACCTCCTCCTGCCCGACGAACTCCGGCCCGCCGACGGCCGGTTCGGCTCCGGCCCCTCGAAGGTGCGGCCCGAGTCCGTCGCGGCCCTGGCCGCGACGGGCTCCTCGCTCATGGGGACGAGCCACCGCCGCCCCCGTGTCAGGGAGGTCGTCGGTCGGATCCGATCCGGACTCGCGGAGCTCTTCGCGCTGCCCGACGGATACGAGGTGCTCCTGGGGAACGGTGGCGCCACCGCCTTCTGGGACGCCGCGGCGTTCCGCCTGGTCGACCACCGATCGGAGCATCTGACCTTCGGCGAGTTCTCCTCCAAGTTCGCAGCGGTGACCGCCGGAGCCTCCTTCCTCGCCGAGCCGCTCGTCGTCGACGCCGAGCCCGGATCCCGGCCCGAGGCGGTGCCGGACCCCTCCGTGGACGCCTACGCCCTCACGCAGAACGAGACGTCCACCGGGGTCATGGCGCCGGTGGAGCGGCCCTCCGGCCACGGGCTCGTGCTCGTGGACGCCACGTCGGCGGCGGGCGCGATGCCGGTCGACCCGACGGCGTTCGACGCCTACTACTTCTCGCCCCAGAAGGCCTTCGGCGGCGACGGCGGCCTGTGGGTCGCCCTCTGCTCCCCCGACGCGGTGGCCCGGATCGAGGCGTCGACGCGGTGGGCGCCGCCGTCGATCGACCTGGCCATCGCACTGGCCAACAGCCGCAAGGATCAGACGTACAACACACCGGCGCTCGCCACACTGTTCCTGCTCGCCGACCAGGTGGAATGGATGCTGGCCCGGGGCGGGCTCGGCTGGGCGATCGAACGGTGTCGAACGTCCGCCTCCGTCGTGTACGGCTGGGCGGAGCGATCGGAGGTGGCGTCGCCGTTCGTCACCGAACCCGGCGACCGGTCGACCACGGTGGCGACGATCGACCTCGACGACGTGGACGCCTCCACCGTCAGCGCGATCCTGCGCGCCTCGGGAATCGTCGACACCGAGAGCTACCGGAAGCTGGGCCGCAACCAGCTCCGGCTCGCCATGTTCCCGAACGTGGAGCCCGGCGACCTCGAGCGGCTCACCGCAGCGATCGACTGGATCGTCGACCGGCTGACATGACGGCTTCGGCAGCCCTGGTGACCGCCGTCCTGGCGCTCGGGCTGGCGGCCACACCCCGAACCCGGCGCCGGCTGCGCGCCGCACTGAAGATGGCGGCCTCCACCGGGTTCGTCGTGACCGCCCTCTCCGCGGGAGCGGTGGACACCGCCTACGGACGATGGGTCCTCGTCGCGCTCTCCCTCGGGTGGATCGGCGACGCAGCGCTGCTGTCGGGCCGGAGCCGGTGGTTCCTGACCGGCCTCGCCGTCTTCGGGGGGTCCCATCTCGCCTACGTGGGCGCGATGGCGACGCAGCCGATGTCGATACCCGGCGGCGTCGTCGCCGCCGCCGTGATGGCCGTGACGGCCGCCGCCATCCTTCGCTGGCTGATGCCCCATGTCGGCGGAGCGATGCGGACGCCCGTCCTCGCCTACGTGGCGGTGATCTCGGCGATGGTCGTGGCGTGCGGGGCCGCGGCGGCCGGCGGCGGGCCCCACGAGGTGCTCCCGGCGGGAGCGGCATTCGCAGCGTCGGACGTGTTCGTGGCACGGGACCGATTCGTCGCGCCCGGGCCGGACAACGGGCGGCTCGGTCTCCCGCTCTACTACGCCGCCCAGATCGTGTTCGCGCTCTCGGTCGGAGCGGGATGATCTATCGTCCGGCCCCATGCCGGAGCTGATCCTCCTCCGCCACGCCAAGAGCGACTGGGACGCCGCCTTCGACCACGACCGCGAGCGGCCGCTGAACCCCCGCGGCCGGCGGGCCGCCGCGTCGATGGGCAGGGCCCTCCGGCTCATGCACCGGGTGCCCGATCGGATCGTCACGTCGCCGGCCGTGCGGGCACGCACCACCGTCGAGATCGCTGCCGCAGCGGGCACCTGGGACGTCCCGATCGAGGTCGAGGACCGTCTCTACGGCGGCGGTGTCGACGACGTCCTCGGCGTCCTACGCGAGCGTGGTGGCGACGCCCGGCGGATGGCTGCCGTCGGGCACGAGCCGACGTGGTCGGCCCTCGCCGCCGCGATCATCGGGGGCGGCTCCCTCCGGGTCCCGACGGGCATGGCGATGGGACTCGACGTGCCCGAGTGGACCCGTCTCGGCCACCGCAGCGGTCGCCTCCTGTGGATGCTCCCGCCCAGGTTGCTGACCGACGGCGACCTCGAGCTCGGCGACCTGTGAGTTCGTCGCGCCCCCTCGGCGCGGCACTCGGGTACCTGACGGCGACCCGCCTCGTCCTCAACACCGCCTGGCGGTTCGTGTATCCCTTCCTCCCGGCCATCTCGCGAGGCCTCGGCATCTCCCTGGCGCAGGCGGGCTTCCTGCTGTCGGCCCGTTCGGTGGCCGGCATGGCCACGCCCCTCGTGATCGCCACGGTGGGACGCGGGGAACGGCGTCGCCGCGTCATCGCCGCCGGACTCGCCCTGTTCGTGGCGAGCGCGGCCATCACCGCCTGGACGGGGGTCTACTGGGGTGCCGTCGCCGGGTTCCTGCTCCTGGGTCTCGCCAAGCCCACCTTCGACGTCGCCGCCCAGACCTACGTCGCCGACCGCGTCCCCTACCGCCGGCGCGCCCGTGCGCTGGCGATCCTCGAACTGACCTGGGCCGGCGGCCTCCTGGTGGGGGCGCCCGTCACGGGGTGGCTCATCGACCGGGCCGACTGGCGGGCCCCCTTCTGGGCCTTCGCCGCCCTGGGTGTCGTGGCGCTGGTGCTGCTGCGACCGTCGATCGACGCGGATCGGCATCACGACCGTCCGGTCGCCGAGCGGTTCCGGTTGACGACGCCAGCGGCCGTCATGCTGGGCGTCGTCTTCGCGTACTCGCTCGCGGCGGAGACGACGATCGTCGTCTTCGGGGCGTGGCTCGAGGACGGGTTCGGCCTGTCGCTCGTGGCCCTGGGAGGGAGCGCCACCGTGCTCGCCCTCGCCGAACTGGGCGGCGAGGGCGCCACGCTCGCCTTCACCGACCGCCTCGGCAAGCGGCGCATGGTCGCCGCCGGGCTCGCCATCTCGGCGCTGGCCTTCGGGTCGGTCGGGGCCCTGTCGGGCTCGCTGGGGATGGGGCTCACCGTGCTGGCGGTCGCCTTCTTCGGCTTCGAGCTGACGATCGTGTCCTCCATCCCCCTCCTCACCGAGCTGATGCCGGGTGCGCGGGCACGATTCCTGGCGCTCTTCCAGGTGGCCACCCAGGCAGCGCGCGCCGCGGGCGCCGCCCTGGGCCCGTTCCTCTTCGACACCGGCGGCCTGGCACTCAACGGCGCGGTGTCGGCGGGGCTCTGCGCCCTCGGGGTGATCCTCCTGCTCCGGTTCGTCCGGGAGGTCTAGAGGCGGGCGAGCCGTTCGATCACGAGGTCGAAGAACCCCTCGGCATCGACGTCGTGGATCACGCGGGCGTTGGGCGGATCGTCGGTGAGCCCCCACCAGTCGACCACGGTCATCCCCATGGTCAGCTCGGACATCGTCTCGATGCGGACGGAGCAGTCCTTGCCCGTGAAGAGATCCGGTTCCAGCAGCCAGGCGATCACGCACGGATCGTGGAGCGGCGCCCCCACGGTGCCATAGCGCGCCATGTCGTAGCGGTTGAAGAAGTCCAGCATGCCTGCCACGGCGTCGCCGACCGGGGTTCCCAGGGCACGGAGACGGTCGAGGTGGCGGGGCTCGATGAGCGCCTTGTGCGTCACGTCGATGGGCACCATCGTGATCGGCACACCCGATCGGAACACCACGTCGGCGGCGTGGGGGTCGACCCAGATGTTGAACTCGGCGGCGGGCGTCCAGTTGCCCCCTTCGAAGAACCCGCCGCCCATGAGCACGATCTCCCGGATCCGCCCCACGACGTCGGGAGCCCGGGTCATCGCGGCGGCCACGTCGGTGAGCGGACCCAGTGGGCAGAGCGTGACGGTGCCCGGGTCGCGGGATCGGAGGATGTCGACGATCGCGTCGACGCCGTGCCCCGGAGTCAACGGCATCGTCGGGGGCGGGAGGTCCGCCCCGTCGAGACCGGTCGAGCCGTGGACCGCCTCGGCGGTGCCGGACTCCCTGACCAGGGGACGGGCCATCCCGCGATACACGGGCACGTCGGTCCTGCCGGCCAGCTCGACGATCCGCCGGGCGTTCGACTCCGACCGGTCGAGCGGGACGTTCCCCGCGACCGCGGTGATGGCGACCACGTCGAGGTCCTCGGGCGACGCGAGGGCGAGGAGGATGGCCACGGCATCGTCCTGGCCGGGGTCCGTGTCGATGACGATGGGGCGAGGCGTCACGCCCCACCCCCGAACCGCTCGACGTCCGCGCGGAGGGGGAGGGCGGCCTGAGCACCCCGACGGGTGACGGTGACCGCACCGCAGAGCACCGCCCAGCGGGTGGCCTCGACGAGGCCCTTCCCGCGCACCAGGGCGTCGGCGAGCCCGGCGCAGAACGAGTCCCCCGCCGCCGTCGGGTCGACCGCCTGGACGACCGGAGCCTCCACGTGGGTCACGGCGCCGGGCTCCACGACGACGGCGCCCCGGGCACCCAGCGTCACCACGACGGCGCCGGGACCCTCCACGGCCCTGGCCATGGAGGCCACGTCCTCGATCGACGCCGGAATCTCGTCGGCACCGGCCAGCACCGCGAGCTCGGTCTCGTTGGGGACGAGGACGTCGACGCGGGCCAGGAGATCCGGATCGAGCGTCGCAGCGGGAGCCGGGTTGAGGACGAAGCGACCCGACGACAGGATCGCCGCCCTCGTCACGGCCGCGATCGGGATCTCGAGCTGTGCCAGCGTCACGGAGGCGCCACCGAGGAGGTCGGCGGCATCGTCGACGTCGTCGGGCGACACGTGACCGTTCGCGCCGGGGCTGACGACGATCGTGTTGCCCCCGGTGTCGTCGACGGTGATGAGGGCGACCCCGGTCGGGTGCTCCTCGGATCGGAGCAGCCCCGTGAGGGTGACGCCGGCATCCGCGAGCACCGCGGCGAGCCGTCTCCCGCCGTCGTCGTCGCCCACCATGCCGATCATCGCGGTCGATCGCCCGAGCCGGGCGGCCGCCACCGCCTGGTTGGCGCCCTTGCCCCCGGTGTCGCCGGAGTGACCGGTGCCGAGCACGGTCTCCCCCGGACGCGGGAGTCTGGTGACCCGGATGGTCGTGTCGATGTTGAGGCTGCCGACGACGGCGATCTCGGTCATCGGGAGCACCCTAGAGCGCCACCGGCCGCCCCGGCACCGCCGCGATCAGCGGGGAAGCCGAACCACGAACGCCGCCCCACCGAGCGGGCTCTCCTCGGCGGTCACCGTCCCCCGATGGGCCGTCACGACGTCGCGGACGACGGCGAGCCCGAGACCCGTGCCGCCTGCGTCGCGCTGGCGGCCCTCGTCGAGACGTGTGAACCGCTCGAACACCCGCTCGCGATCGTCGACGGCCACACCCGGGCCGTCGTCGGCCACGGTGACCACCGCCCAGCCGTCCCGACCGTCGAGGGTGATTTCCACCCGGGAGTCGGCGTGCCGGGTGGCGTTCTCGTAGAGGTTCCGGAACACTCGCCGCAGCGCGAGGGGATCCCCTCGCACGACGAGTCGCCCGACGCCGCCCGTGTCGACCTCCGGGAAGCGAGCCGCCTCCTCCACGGCCAGTTCCGCCAGGTCGACGGGTTCGGTCCGCTCCCCCAGCACGCCGGCGTCGGCCCGCGCCAGGACGAGGAGGTCGTCCACCAGGCGTTCCATCCGCAGACCCTCTTCCAGCACGCCCTCGGCCACGTCGGGCCACTCGATCCGATCGGGGTGCGCCAGGGCCACCTCCATCTGGGTCCGGATGGAGGCGATGGGACTCCGGAGTTCGTGCGAGGCATCGGAGACGAATCGCCGCTGCAGGTCCGCGGACCGCTCCAGGCGCTCGAGCATCTCGTTCATGGTGGACGCCAGTCGGGCGACCTCGTCGTCGCTCGAGGGCTCGGGGACCCGCTGGTCGAGCTTCGACCCGCCGATCTCGGCGACCCGGCGGCGGATCTGCTCGACCGGACGCAGCGCCCGTCCCACGATGAGCCAGACGAGCAGTCCGAGCAGGATCACCAGCACCGGCAGGGCGAGCCAGATCCCGAGCGAGACGCGATCCACGCTGGCGCGCACCGATTCCAGCGAAGGCAGGACGATCGACGACCCGGCGATGCCCGTGAGGACCGAACCGTCGGCGCCCGTGACCGGCGTGGGCTCGGGATAGTCGGGAACGCCGTTGGTGCGCATGCAGGCGGTGTAGTCGGCGAGGGCTTGGTTGGTGGCCGACTGGACCGCGTCCTCGTCGACGATGTCGAGGTCGTCGAAGGCGGTGACCACGATGGGGTCGCAGACCTCCGATGCCTCGGCGATGCGGGAGTCGACGACGAGCTCACCGGCGATGCACTCGTCGACCGCTGCTTCGAACTCCTCGGAGTTCAGCAATGCCTGGAACTCGGCGAACGTGATCGGCTCCCGGCCGCCCAGCCGGGAGAGCGCTGCCAGCTCGCATCCGGCGACGGCGTCGAAGAAGGGGTCGTTGCCGAACACGCAGACGTCGTAGGCGAAGAAGGCCTGCTGGGAGATGCCCTCGAGGAAGTAGTAGGCCTCGGCGGGGCGGGCACTGTCGCCGTAGGCCTCGGCGAGGATCGGGGCACAGGTCTGGTCGGCGATCCTCGTGGTGGCCTCGAAGGGGTCGGTGGCGAGACCGATCTGCAGGAGCCCGAGTTCGGTCACCACCGCCTGGTCCAGTGCCTCGCGCGCGTCGCTCAGGTTCTCGGTGAGCGCGTCGCGCACGTCGGAGACGAGGGCGGTGCGGCTGAAGGTGACGAGGCCGATGGCTCCCACCGCGAGGGTGACGGCGACGACGAGCGTGGCGACCGCGGTGATGCGCGACCGCACGGTCCCGAAGACCCTCATCGGCCGGTCCCCGGCACCATGCGGTAGCCCACCCCGCGCACGGTCTGGATCATCCGCTCGTCGAAGGGGTCGTCCACCTTCCGCCGCAGGTACCCGATGTACACCTCCAACACGTTGGGGTCGACGTCGGTGTCGGTGCCCCACACCGCGTCGAGCAGCGAGTGGCGTTCCGCCACCTCCGGAGCCCGCCGCATGAGTGCCTCGAGCAGCGAGAACTCTCGCTGTGTCAGCTCGATGTCGGTTCCGTCGCGCTCGCACCGTCGGGTGGCCGGATCCAGCACCAGGTCGCCGACCCGCCGCAACTCCGGGCGCGGGGCGCGGCCCCGCCGGATGAGCGACCGCAGACGGGCGACGAGCACCACGTAGGAGAAGGGCTTCGAGAGATAGTCGTCGGCACCGGTCTCGAAGGCCTCGGCCTCGTCGTACTCACCGTCCTTCGCCGTGAGCATCAGGATCGGCGTCCAGTTGCCGGCGGCGCGCAGCTCGGCACACACCCGGTACCCGTTCATGCCCGGAAGCAGGATGTCGAGGACGATCGCGTCGTACGGATGCGCCTCGGCCATGACGAATCCCTCGTTGCCGTCGTGGACGACGTCGACGTCGAACCCCTCGGCCTGCAGCCCCTGCTGCACGGCGCGGGCCAGCCGGACCTCGTCCTCCACGACCAGGATGCGCATGGGCGGAGTATGCCGGTTTCCCGGCCGAGGCCGCTGAGAACCCTCTCAGGCTCGCTCGGCGAGGATCGAGAACATGAGCGGGACGCGATCGGCGTGGGAGGCCGGGAGGCGCCACCGCCCGTCGTCGCCCTCGACCATCATCGGATGGCCCTGCCACTCGAGCTCGCGGTGCTCCGTCAGCGACACCACCCGGAGACCCGCGGCCGTGAGCGCGGCGTGGATCTCGCCGATCCCGTGGTTCCACTCGTAGGTGCGAGTGTGGTCGACGGTTCCGCTCCCCGCGTAGGTGACGTCCTCGTCCATTCCCACCGGCTCGTCGGTCTCGAAGTAGGGGTATCGCGCGACGAGTTCGTCGGTGACGTCCCAGTCGAGGGTCCATATCACGGGATGGCCCTCGCGGATGTAGAACCGGCCCCCCGGAGCGACGAAGCCGGCGACGACCTCGGCCCATCCGGCGATGTCCGGCAGCCAGTTGATCGCCCCCACCCCGGTGTAGACCACGTCGAACGTTTCCCCGGGGAGGGCCTCGGCCGCCGCGTAGAGCTCCGAGAGCACGAAACGGGCCGGTGTGCCGCTCTCCTCGCTGAGCCGCCGGGCGGCCTCGATGGCGCGCTCGGAGAAGTCGACGCCGGTGACGTCGGCGCCCAGCCGGGCCCACGAGAGCGTGTCCATCCCGAAATGGCACTGGAGGTGGAGCAGGCGCTGCCCCGTCACGTCGCCGACGACCGCACGGTCGCGCTGCACGACCCCGCTGATGCGGTCCGGGTCGGCGGTGAAGCCCGGCGCGTCGTATCCGTCGGGTTCCCAGTGGATGGCGACGCGGTCGTCCCAGTTCGCCCGGTTGGCGGCCCGATGCTCGTCGAGGGGGTCGGTCACGGCGGCGAGGCTACCCGGACCCCGGCCGACCGGCACCGAACCCCGATCCCCGACGGGGTGGCAGAGACGCGTCCGGCCGTTCCCGGTAGCCGCCGTCGGCTCCCTACGTTCCCCGACCATGGACGACACGATCTGCGCGAGCTGCGGCCGGGCGTTCTCCTGGCGAAAGAAATGGACACGCCAGTGGGACGCAGTCCGCTTCTGCAGCACCGGATGCCGGACGAACCGGCCCGGTCCGCTCGACCGACGTCTCGAAGGGGCCATCCTCCACCTCCGCGATCGCAGCACCGGGACCATCTACCCCTCCGAAGCCGCTCGCTTCGTCCGGCCCGACGCCTGGCGCCCCCTCATGGAGCGGACCAGGCGAGCCGCCCGACGCCTCGCGGCCGGAGGCCAGGTCGCCATCTTCCAGGGAGGCAGGCCGGTGGACTCGGCCTCCGTGCGGGGACCGATCCGCATCGGCGGTGTCTCGTGAACGCCGCGCTCCCCGTCCCGGAGCCGGGTCCGCACGCGGCCGTCGCCTGGACGGAACGCCATCTCGCCGACGTCCTCGTCGATCGTGTCGCCCCCTCCCCGGCCTTCCGCGGGGGGCAGGTCGCCGCCGACGCCGCGCTCGACGGCTTCGACCTCGCCGGGTACGCCCGTGACCGAAACGAGGTCCTCCCCCGGTCGGGCCGCGGCGCGTCCCGCCTCTCCCCCTACATCCGCCATGGGCTCCTCTCGCTCCCGGCGGTGTGGGACGCCGTGGCCGACGGACCGGGCGGCGACGTGCGGAAGTTCCGCGACGAGCTCCTGTGGCAGGAGTACGCCCGCCACGTGTACGCGCGCCTCGGGCATCGAACCGCTCGAGGGCTGCGCGGGGAGCCCCGGTCGGAGGGGTCCGGCGAGCCATGGGACCGATCGATGGCCTGCGTGGACGCGTCGCTCGCCGAACTGGAGACCGAGGGCTGGCTCGTCAACCAGGCCCGCATGTGGCTGGCCTCCGAATGGACGGTCCGACACGGCGCCGACTGGCGACACGGAGAGGATCACTTCTACCGCCACCTGCTGGACGGGTCCCGCGCCGCCAACCGCCTCGGCTGGCAGTGGACGGTCGGGGCCGCGACCCGGCGCCCGTACGGCTTCAGCCGCCGCCAGGTCGAACGTCGCGCCCCGGAACTGTGCCGCCGCTGTGGCCTGCGGGACGACTGCCCGGTCGAGGACTGGCCCGACGATCGAGACCTGCTCGCCGTCCGGACGCCGACGGGCCTGCTCGCCGACCCCGACCCCGAGGCGACGGCCGGCCCGTCCGAGCCCTCGACGACCGGTTCGCCCGAGGCGGTCTGGATCACCGCCGAATCCATGGGGGACGACGATCCCGCACTCGCCGCCCACCCCGACCTCCCCGCCGTCTTCGTCTTCGACCTCCCCCTCCTCGAACGCCTCCGCCTCTCGTCGAAACGCCTCGTGTTCCTCGTCGAGACGCTGGCAGACCTCGCGACCCGCCGACCGCTGGAGGTGCACGGCGGCGCTCCCACCGACCTGCTGGGGGGCCGCCCGCTCGCCGCCACGGCGGCGCCGGTCCCCGGATGGCGAAGGATCGCCGCCGCCGTCGACGTCGCGGCGGTGCACCCGTGGCCGTGGCTCGTGCCTCCCCACGGAGGGCGGGCGACGTCCTTCTCTGCATGGAGGAAGGCCGCCCGTGCCTGAAGGACACACGATCCACCGCTACGCCAGGCTCCACACGAAGACCTTCGCCGGCCAGCAGCTCCGTGCCTGGTCGCCCCAGGGACGATTCGACGACGGCGCCGCACTGCTCGACGGGACCGTGCTCGAGGGCGTCGACGCCCGCGGCAAGCACCTCTTCTACCGCTGGGAGCACGATCGGACACTCCACGTGCACCTCGGTCTCTTCGGACGCTTCCGCACCCACCGGGGCGACTCGCCGCCCGACCCCTCGGACGGGACCCGCCTCGCCCTCCGGAGCGACGACGCGACCGTGTACCTCTCGGGTCCGACGGATTGCAGCCTCATCGACCCCGACGAGGAGGCGGAGATCCTGGACCGGCTGGGTCCCGACCCCATCGCGGACGGGGCGGAGGGGATCGACCGGTTCGCGGAGATGCTCGGGCGGCGCACCGTGGGGATAGGACAGGCCCTCCTCGACCAGAAGGCCGTCGCCGGGGTCGGCAACGTGTACCGGGCGGAGGCGTTGTTCCTCGAAGGTGTCCACCCCGAGGTCCGGGCCCGCGACCTCGACGACGACGCCGTGGGGGCACTGTGGGACCGGCTCGTCGACCTCCTCGTCGCCGGCGAGCGCGCCGGGCGCATCGTCACGGTGGATCCCGACGAGGTCGGGGCGTCGTCGACCCGCGACCTCGACCGGTCGGAGCGCCTCTACGTCTACAAGCGGGCCGGGGAGCCCTGTCGGCGATGCGGGACCGAGATCCAGCGGTGGGAGATGGGCAACCGGAGCATCTGGGCCTGCCCGGCGTGTCAGCCGCGCTGAGCTGCGTGGCACTCGGGTAGGGTCCCTTCGAAACCGAGACCGGAGCAACCCATGGACCTCATCGTGCTCGCCCAGGCGACCTCCGACGGCCTGACGAACGCGTGCGGCTTGGAGCCGAGCCTCACCTGCGACTTCGTCTACGGCGCCACCGAGAACGAGACCCTCGCCCGATTCGCCGACTGGTTCGTCGCCCGGCCGCTGAAGGTCGTCTTCATCCTCGTCGTCGCCTGGTTCATCAACCGGATCATCCGGCGCTCCATCCAGCGCTTCGTGGACGGCCTCATGGCGCGCCAGGAGATCAAGGCGCAGCAACGTCACGCCGAGGAGGTCGACGACGGCCGGTTCGCCGAACTGACGGCCCTCGCCATGAAGAAGGCGGCTCGGCTCGCCACCCAGATGGAGCGCTCGAAACAGCGTTCGCAGGCGCTCGGCACGGTGCTCAAGAGCCTGTCGAGTGCCGTGATCTACGGCCTCGCCATCGTCATCTCGCTTGCCGAGTTCGGCGTCTCCCTCGGCCCGCTCATCGCCGGCGCCGGGATCGCCGGCGTCGCCCTCGGCTTCGGCGCCCAGTCACTCGTGAAGGACTTCCTGAGCGGCATCTTCATGCTCGTCGAGGACCAGTACGGCGTGGGCGACATCGTCGACATCGGCGAGGCCTCCGGCGTCGTCGAGGAGATCACCCTCCGTACGACGCGCCTGCGCGACGTGAAGGGAACGGTCTGGTTCGTGCCCAACGGAGAGATCAGGCGGGTCGGCAACATGTCGCAGCAGTGGGCGCGGGCGGTGCTCGACGTCGAGGTCGCCTACGACACGAACATCAACAAGGCCACGAGGATCATCAAGGAGGTGGCCGACTCCGTCTGGCAGGACCAGCTGGAAACCGCCACGATTCTCGAGGAGCCGCAGATCTGGGGTGTCGAGGCCTTCGGGGCGTCGTCGATCGCCATCCGGCTCGTCCTCAAGGTGGAGCCTGGCGAACAGTTCGCGACGGCCCGGGAGGTCCGACAGCGGCTCAAGGTCGCCTTCGACCGGCACGGCATCGAGATCCCCTTCCCGCAGCGAACGGTGTGGATGCACGAGGTCCCCGCCGACGCCTCGGGCGACTCCGTCGCCGACGACCAGGAGGAACCGGAGTTCCGCGCCACCGGCGCGCCCGAGGGGACCGGCTGACACGGGCTCGCCGCCACGGATGCCCACCCGGTCCGGCACGACCTAGCATCGCCACGTGCCCGAACCCGTCCCGCCGAGCCGCCGGATCTACGCCAACCGGACCCTGAACCTGCGCTCGATCAAGGCCATCGGGTACGACATGGACTACACGCTGGCCCACTACCACGCCGACGCGTGGGAGCGGCGGGCCTACCGGTACACCCGTGACGCGCTGGCGGCACGAGGGTGGCGGGTGGATCACCTCGAGTTCGACCCGTTACGCGTGATCCGCGGGCTCACGATCGACCTGGCACTCGGCAACCTCGTCAAGCCGACCCGCTTCGGCTACGTGATCCGGGCGAGCCACGGCACCCGCTTCCTGGAGTTCGACGAGCTGCGGCAGACGTACGCCGGCACGGTCATCGACCTCTCCGAGGAGCGCTACGTCTTCCTCAACACCCTGTTCTCGCTGTCAGAAGCCCTGCTGTTCGCCCAGCTGGTCGACGAACTGGACGCCGGCAACCTTCCCCACGGGATCTCCTACGCCGACGTCTACGAGGCGGTTCGCTCGAGCCTGGACGACGCACACATGGAGGGCGCGCTCAAGGGCGAGATCATCGCCGACCCCGACCGGTTCGTCGTGGACGACCCCGAGCTCCCCGCGACGCTGCTGGATCAGAAGCACGCCGGCAAGCAGCTCCTCCTCATCACGAACTCGGAATGGGCGTACACCCGCCGGATGATGCCGCTGGTCGTCGACCCCCACCTGCCGGGCGACACCACGTGGCGCGACCTGTTCGACATGGTGGTGGTCTCGGCCGCCAAGCCCCGGTTCTTCTCCGGCCGCAACGCGCTCTTCCGTGTCGTCGACGAGGAGCAGGGTCTGCTCGAACCCGAGCGGGGGTCGATCGAGATGGGGCGGGTCTACTACGGCGGGTGCGCGTCGACGATCGAAGCAGAACTCGGCTGCGAGGCCGACGAGATCCTCTACGTCGGCGACCACCTGTTCGCCGACGTGCACGTCTCGAAGGACACGCTTCGATGGAGGACCGCCCTCATCCTGCGCGAGCTGGAGGAGGAGATCGATGCACTGGAGGGCTTCCGCGACGACGAGGCGCGCCTCGTCCGGCTCATGGGCGAGAAGGAAGCGGCCGAACACGACCTGGCCGAAGCGCGCCTCGCCCGGATGCGTGCCTCCGATGACGACCGCGCCGCCCACGACGAACGGGTCCGGGACCTGCGCGCCCGCCTTGCCGAGCTCGACGACCGGATCGCCCCCCTGGCCCAGGCGGCGGGTGCCCTCGGCAACGCCGACTGGGGTCTCCTGATGCGCTCGGGATACGACAAGAGCCTGTTCGCCCGCCAGGTCGAGCGGTACGCCGACGTCTACACGTCCAGAGTGTCGAACTTCCTGGCGGCGACGCCGTTCGGGTTCCTGCGAGCCGCTCGCTCGTCGCTCCCCCACGACACCTGACCATCGACCCTGGACGGACGTCCCCACCCGGAGGACGATGCGCCCATGACCATCCGCGCAGCCCAGCGGTGCCGCTGGTGCGGGCGCCCCAGCGCGGTGGCGGGCGGTCCCTGGCTCCGGTGCACGGCGTGCGGAGGCGTCAGCTGCGACACGTGCCGTGAGGAGCGACGGTCCGCTCAGGCCGCATGGGGCGAGGACGATGCGGCGGCACGGTGCCCCTGCGGGGGCGACGAGCTCGACCGGCTCGACGACGGCTGACCGTCAGCCGGAGCGCTCCACGGTGCCGAGCAGGCGGTCGAGCCGGTACGCGGCGCCCTCCTCGAGACGACGCCACGTCCCGTAGAGTTCCGCCGCCCGGTCGACGGGTCGCGGCGATCGCACGCCGGCCAGCGCCACGAGCACGGCCGCCCTCGCCAGCGTCCGGTAGCCGTCCCTGTCGAACCAGGTGATCCCGTCGTGCTCGTGGACCCGGAGGACCTCGGAGGCCGGTCCCGGCACGACGCCGGCCAGGAGCCGACGCAGCCCAGCCGCCGACCCCCGCGAGCGCACCCACCCCGTGAGCTCCTCGGACCGTTCGAGCACCACGGGCAGGGCCGACGACCACCGTTCGGCCCCGTCGAAGGGCAGCGGACCGAGGGCCTCGAGGGCCGACGGCCCGGCGACGACGCCCGCGGTGACCGCCGCCGCCCATCGGGGATCGAACTCCGGCGGGCCGACCGCCACGGCGGGCAGCACCGTCGTCACCCGGCGATGGATCCGCTCCAGCTTCGATGCCGCCCGGTCGGGCAGTGGGATGCCGAGCGCTGCGAGGGCCTCCACGAGCGCCACGGCCGCGGACTCGCCGGGCCGCTCGGCGAAGCCCGCCAGCGCCTCCCGGGCGGGCTCGGCCTCCAGGCGCCGGAGTTCCTCCTCGGCGGAGGCCACGCCGCGTCCGCCGAGACGGTCGCACAGGTCGAGCAGTGGACGCGAGGCGTCGCGCACCTCGCGCAGATCGACGAAGACGTGCCGCTGGTAGGCGTGGAGGGTGAACGCCAGCCCGACGTCGGCCACGTCCCGGGCCCGCCACAGGTGCTCGTGGCCCGTCACCAGGTCGCGTCCCCGCAGCAGATCCGCGTCCCCGCCCCGAAGTCCCATCCCGTCTGCGAGCGTGCGGCTTCGCATGTCACCGCCGGCGGCCTTGTCGCGGTAGGGCAGCGAGTGTTGGAGGCGGCCCGTGGTCGTCGTGTAGGCGTTGTTGTACAGGACGAGGGATCGATCGCCGTCGACGCGGTTCGCATAGGCGTACACGTTCTCGTCGACCCCGCCGCCGGTCACGAAGTCGAAGAGGAGGAAGTCGGTCGCCTCGGCGAACTGGCGGCGTCGGTGGAGCACGGGGAAGATCTCCCGACGGTGCCGTTCGAGGAGTCCTTCGTCGACGGGCTCGTTCCACCGGGCGCGGCGGAACTCCATCCCGTACTTCTCCCGGAATCCCTCCACCTGACCGTGGCCGAACATCGGCAGCCCCGGGAGCGTCGCCATGAGCGTCGCCACCCCGAAGTACTTGTCGCCGGTCCCGAACTGGACGGCCGCCGTCTCCTCGTCGGGGTTGTTCATGAAGTTCACGAAACGCTTGAGGATCTCGGGGTCGAACTCGAGGACGTTCTTCATGAGCTGGCGGTACTCGGCGTTCGTCTCCTTCGAGGTCATGTGCATGAAGGCGCTGTTGTAGACCCGGTGCATCCCGAGGGTCCGCACGAAGTAGCCCTCCAGCATCCAGAAGGCCTCGGCGAGCAGCAGCGTGTCGGGCATCTCCTCGTTGATCGTGTCCACGACCTCCCGCCAGAACTCGGTCGGCATGTGCCGGTCGAACTCGGCCTCGGTCATGCCGAACCGTGATCGGGAGGGAATCGCCCCCCCGGTCCCCGGCGCGGGGTACCAGAGGCGCTGGATGTGCTGCTTGGCGAGCGTCATCGCCGCGTCGAAGCGGATGATCGGGAACCTGCGAGCGACGTGCTTGATGAGGTCGACGACTGCGGCGCGGACCTCGGCCTTCAGATAGTCGAGCTGGGCGGTGTCGTTCCAGGGCATCGACGTCCCGTCGTTGCCGTGGTAGAGGTACCGGGCCTCGCCCGTCATCCGGTCGGTGCGCTTGAACACGACGGCCGCGTCGGTGCCGTCCCAGTAGTGGTCCTCGATCTGGATGGCCACGCGGTCGTCGGAGGAGAGGTCCGGCCCGTCGAAGGAGTAGCCGGGGAACGGCGGCTCGTCCACCTGGACGAACCAGTCCGGATGTTCCACGACCCAGCGGCCGTCGATGCCGACGTGGTTCGGGACCATGTCGGCGGCGAGCCGCAGACCACGCGCCCAGGCCCGGTCGCGGAGCCGCTCGTACGCCTCGTGACCGCCGAGTTCCGCCGCGATCTCGTAGTCGTAGAGGGCGTAGGCGGAGGCCTCCGCCTCGGCGTCGCCGCGTCGGCGCTTGATTCGGCGCGACGCCTCCGACCGCTCCCACAGCCCGATGAGCCACAGGCCGGTGAACCCACCGGCGGCGAGCGCGTCGAGTTCCTCGTCGGGGATCTCGTCGAGACGCGTGATGGCGCGCCCATGGCGCTTCGACAGCTGATCGAGCCACACGTACGTGCTCTTCGCCATGAGCACCACGCTCGGCATCCACGATCGATCGTCGGTGAACCGCTCGGACTGGCCGGTCGCCCGGAGCGCCCCGGCGTCCAGCACGGGTGGAGGTCCGGTGCCCATGCCGCCCCGGTCGGCCTGCTCCTCGTGGATCGCGTCGATCGTTCGGAGGATCCGCTGGAGGAAACGGCCGAACCGATCGCCGAGGAGTTCGGACCAGTTCGCCCGGATGTACTCGAGCTGACCCAGCAGCGACGTCGGGTTGGACCGCATCGGAGCCCGCAGCACCTCGAACAGCGAATCGCCGCCCGATTCGTCGCCGGGTTCGTCGGCGAAGTACTCCTCGAGGGCGGCGATGGCCTGCTCATACGTCTCCGTCGCCTCGAGGTCCTCGTCGTCGCACAGCTCGACGAACCGCTCGAAGCCGGGGTTCTCGTTGGCGAGCCGCAGCATGATCAGCTCCTCGACGGCGATCCGCCGGTTGGGCTTCCCGTCGGTGCGTTCCTGGAGGTGGCGATCCGGCGTCGTGGCGCCCCGATACACGGGCGTGGGCGGGTAGCGCGAAGCGAAACGGGTGAGGAGGGCGTCGACGTGATCCTCACCGAGGTGGTGGGCGAGCCGATCGAGCGCCGACTCGAGGGTCCGGTCCGACGCCGCCAGCCGGCGTCCGAGGACGATTCGCGTGATCTCCTGGATGAGGGCGGCCGCCATGAGGTCGCCGGCCCCGACGGCGCGCTCGGGGTACCGATCGACGCGCCGCAGATCGTTCACCCTCGCAGCCAGCTCCTGGGCGTCGAGGTCGTCGGCGAAGGCCAGCGGGCCCTCGGGCACGAAGTACTCGTCCTCGAGGTCGTAGGCCGAACGGGCGTCGGCGGCCACGGCGAACGCGCGGGCCACGTCGGGGGCGGTCTCGGACATGGGCGGAGCCTATGCCTCCGATCCGACCGCGCCCAACCGGCTGCCCGCACCGACCCCGATCCGTGAGCCGGCTGCGAGATGATCGGCCACCGGAGACCTCCCCACCGGGCGCCTCAGAACCCGTAGACCGAGGACATCCGCATCTGCTCGGCGATGTGGACGTTGACGAGGGCGGGTTTACCGCTCTCCGCCGCCCGTTCGAGGGCGGGGCGGAGGTCGTCGGCGTCGGTGACCAGCTCACCGTGACCGCCGAGCGCCTCCACCATGGCGTGATACGGCCGGTAGCCGAGGTCGGAGGCGACCACCCGGTCCGGGTACATCGCGCGATGCAGGGCCTTGATGTTGTTCCACGCCCCGTCGTTGCCCACGACGCCGATGACCGGGAGGTCATGGCGCACCATCGTGTCGAACTCCATGCCGTTGAAGCCGAAGGCCCCGTCGCCGTACACGATCCCCACGGTGCGATCCGGGTGCAAGGCCTTGGCCGCGAGGGCGAACGGCGCCCCCACCCCCAGGCAGCCGAAGGGGCCGGGATCGAGCAGATGGGCGAAGGCGGAGGTGCGGAGCCACTTCGCGGTGGTCGAGACGATGTCGCCCCCGTCGGCCGCCACGATCGAGTCGTCGCCGAAGAACTCGGCGACCTCGCGGGCGAATCGCTCCGGAGGCACCGGGGAACCGCCTGCACGCGAGGCCTCGTCGGCCGCCGCGTGCTTGCGATCCTCCTCGTCGCGCACCGTCCGGACCCACTCGGTGTCGTCGTCGCGCGCGAAGCGGTCGGCGTGCGCCAGGACCTGACCGACGAAGACACCGGGATCGGCGGCCACACCCACGTCGACGGGACGGTTCCATCCGATCCGGGTGGGCTCTGCGTCGACGTGGACGACGGTGGCGTCGGAGGCCACCACGCCGCCGAACTTCGTCCGGAAGTCCCAGTCGACGCCGAGGGCGACGACGAGGTCTGCGCCGCCGAGAGCGAAGGAGCGAGCCCGGTTCCCGAGGAGCGGATGGTCCCATCGCATGGCGCCACGGGCGAGGCTGTTGACGAACACCGGTATGCGACCGGCCTCGGCGAGGGCCTCGAGGTCGGGGGTCCGGCGCGCCCACCGCAACCCGGTCCCCCCGAAGACGACGGGGCGCTCCGCCCCCGCCAGCAGGTCGGCGACCTGTCGGGCGGTCTCGGGGTCCACCGCCGCGCCACGGTCGGGGCGGGTGCCGGCAGGGTCGGGGACGGTGCTCTCGGGCACCTCCTGCAGCTGGCTGAGGATGGGGAAGTCGACCACGACGGGGCCACCGCGGCCGGCCGAGGCGTGGCGGAGGGCGGTGACGGCGACGTGGCCGTACCGCTCGGGATCACGAGCCGTGTACGTCCACTTCGAGATGCCCGAGAACAGTGGAGCGTGCTCCATCTCCTGCAGCCCGCCGCGCAGGTCCTCGTGCTCGGGGTGGCGGCCGACGATCAGCACGATCGGCGAGGCGGCGTGCCAGGCGGCGGCGACGCCCGTCACGGCGTTCGTGGCGCCGGGACCGGCGGTGACGGCAGCCACGCCGACCCGGCCGGTCAATCGGGCATAGGCGTCGGCGGCGTGGGCTGCGGCCTCCTCGTGCCTGACGTCGACCAGGCGGATGCCCTCCTGGACCGCCGCGTCCATGAAGCCGAGGATGTGGCCCCCGGTGAGCACGAAGATGGTGTCGACGCCCTCGGCCTTGAGCACCCGCACGAAGGCTCGGGCCGCCGTGATCTTGTCCGCCATCGTCCTCCTCGTCGCTCGGCGCCAGCCTACGGGCCGGGAAGACCGTCGGCTCCCCGACGGTTTCACCCCGAGCGTCTCCGTTTGGTCCGTTGTCCGTGGTGAGCCCATCATCGGAGATCATGAAGCGCTTCGCCCTCGCCCTCACCGCCCTCGCCCTCGTCGTCGCTGCGTGCGGCGGTGACGACGAAGGAGCTCCTCCGCCGACCTCGACCGGCACGACGGCCACCGCACCGACGCCCTCGACCGACGGCACCTCGAGCAGCACCACGTCCGCTCCGGCGACGACGCAGACCGCTCCTCCGACCTCGGTCGCCCGGGAGGACGTGGCGATCCCCGTCCACCTGCAGTCGTCCGTCAGCCAGTGGGGCACCGACTGGGAGCTCCGGACCATCGACCTCGACACGCTGCGCGTCGGGATCGTGGCCGCCGATCCCCGTGACCGGATCGCCCCGCTCGACGGACCCGGATTCGAGTCCACGGAGGATGCCGCGTCGTGGCTCGCCGATCGGGAACCGGGCGTGTTGCTGGTCGAGGGTGAGGTCGCCCGCTTCTATCCCCTGCAGATCCTGACGCTCCACGAGATCGCCAACGACCGTATCGACGGACGCCCCGTCGCGGTCACGTACTGCCCGCTCTGCAACACCGCCATCGTCTTCGACCGGGAGATCGAAGGGGTCACCCATCGTTTCGGGGTGTCCGGCCTGCTCCGCAACAGCGATCTGGTCATGTGGGACGACGTCACCGAGTCGCTCTGGCAGCAGATCACCGGCGAAGCCATCGTCGGCACCTACGCGGGCCGGACCCTCGAGGTCGTCCCTTCGACGCTGGTGCGATTCGGCGACGCCCGGGCCGACCACCCCGACCTCGAGGTGCTCAGTCAGGACACGGGGTTCCCCTTCCCCTACGGCGTGAATCCCTACGAGGGGTACTCCTCGTCGGCCCAGCCGTTCGCGTTCGACGGCGAGGTCGACCCCCGCTATCCGGCGCTCGAGCGTGTGGTCGGCGTCACCATCGGCGACTCCTCGAAGGCCTATCCCTTCCCCGAGATCCGCGAGGTCGGCGCCGTCGACGACACCGTCGGCGGCATCCCGATCACCGTCTGGTGGGGCGCCGAGGACACGGCCGACGCCCTCGACGACGCGACCGTGGCCGAAGGCGAGGGGGTCGGCTCCGGCGTCGCCTACCTCCGCGAGGTCGGCGACCGGGTGCTCTCGTTCGAGCGGGTCGACGATTCGACCTTCCGGGACCTGGAGACGGGATCGACGTGGAACATCCTCGGGACCGCCACCGACGGACCCCTGGCCGGCGAGCGGCTGACCGTCGCCACCCACCGCAACGAGTTCTGGTTCGCCTGGACGGCGTTCTTTCCCGACGCCCCCGTCTACGAGGCCTGACGGACCGGGCGCACGGCGGCGGAACAGTCGAGCCTGACGAGCACCGTCGCCTCCAGCGTGGGCTCCCCGGGGCGACCACCCACGGCGACATCGACCTCGAACTCGCCGACGGTGACCCGCGATCCCGACGCCCCCAGTGCCAGCGCCGCCGCGGCCGCTCCCGCCGCCACCCGTTCGATCACCGTCTCGATCTCCTCGGCCGTCACCGTCCCACTCCTCCGTCGGGGAGCGCACGATCGGCGGGCCACATGCATGGCCCGTCGCCGCCTTGACGATGTCGAAACACGGCAACCGGTCATACTGGGCGACACCGATGTCTCGATCCCTCATCGCCGCGTTCGCCGGGCTCGTCGTCGGCCTCGTCGGATCCATCGCGGTGGTCGGCGCCGTCACCGACGACGCCCTCCCGGCGTCCACCAGCACGGCGACCACGGCACCGACCAGCACCACGACCACGACGGCACCGCTGGTTCCGGCCGGGGAAGCCCGGATCGGGCCCTCCACCGTCACCGCCACGGAACTGCGGAGCGACGCCGGGATCCTCGCCCTCGAGTACGAGGTCACCCCCCTCACGCCCGGCGGTGCGGACCGGGGCGAACACGGCGTCGTCGCCGCCCCGGCCCGCTGGACCCTGGAGACGATCGACGGAGCCCTCACGGCCGAACCCTTCGGGCCCTTCGAGCGAACCGTCCGCTTCGCCACCGACACGGAGCCGGCCGATGTGCTCGAGGCGAGGATCGACGCCTATTGGGTGGCGACGCCGCTGGACCACGAGATCGTCGTCGAACGGTCCGATGCCTCCTGGATCGAGGTCGTCCCCGACGTTCGGGTCCGCCTGCTCCAGATCGTCGAACAGGGTTCCGGGTTCCTCGTGATCATCGAGGGCTCCGGGGACGCGCCGAGCTTCTCCTCGATGGCCGTCGAGGGCGACGGCAGGGAGTGGATCAGCTCGTCGCGCTCCATGCTCGGGAGCACGCGATGGACCCTCGACTACCGGGGCGAGGAGCTTCCCGACCCGCTCGTCCTCACGGTGCGCGGCATCACCTGGCTCGAACTCCCCGCCGACGTCCCGGTCTCGCTGGCGACGGTGACGCGGTCGTGACCGAGACGTCCCTGACCGAGGTCCTCCGCTCGCCCCTCGACGACATGCCGGAGCGGCGGACGGTGCCGGCATGGCTCGTCTTCGCCATCGCCGCCGCCCTTGGAACCGTCGTCGGCGTCCTGGTGGCGGACGGCGGCGACACGCCCACGGCCGCACCCACGACCGTCCCGGCCGAGACCACCACGACCGCACCTGCGCCGGAGTCACCCGACCTCGAGGTCGGCGGCGCGACCATCGAACAGCTCGGCTGGTGGCAGCAGGGCGACCGGGTCGAGGTCGTGCTCGCGGCGGTGGCCCGACCCGGCGACGAGGTCGACCCGATCGGCACGGCGGCGTGGGAGGTCGAGCTCGCCGACGGCCGCA
>JAWVYO010000027.1:0-27333 GCA_033722675.1 Acidimicrobiia bacterium
CCGTAGTTCGTGTCGACGACGGCCACGCCGTCGCCGGCGGGGACGTAGAACAGCGGGGACGTCCGATCCCGGCCCGAACGCCGGCCCGTGGTGTGGAGCAGGATCGTCGGCATGCCGGGCACGGTCGAGACGTGACCGCCGGTGTGCCCGAGGAGCCACCGGTCGACGGGCGTCTGGAGGCGTTGGGCCAGCCACCGCACCGATCGCCGACGGCCGAGCCAGACGATGACCCGACGCAGCAGGGTCCGTGTCACAGCCACCCCAGATCCGTGTTGCCGCCGCTGAGCACGACTCCCACCCGGGCCCCCGGCATCCGGGCCGCGATGGATCGGAGGGCCGCCGTCGCCACCGCACCCGAGGGCTCCACCACCTGCTTCATGAACAGGAGGTGGAACCGGCAGGCCTCCACGATGTCCGCGTCCTCGACACGCACGATCTGGGGTCCGGCCGAGCGGAGGATCTCGAAGGTGGTCGGTCCGAGCCCGGCTCGCAGACCGTCGGCGATCGTGTCGGGATCGGTGCGCCCAGGGACCAGCCGGCCCGAACCCAGCGACTCGTAGGCGTCGTCGGCGCGTGCGGGCTCGGCGCCCACGAGGGACGTGGCGGGAGCGAGGGCGGCCAGGGCGATGGCGGAACCCGAGGAGAGCCCTCCGCCCCCGACGGGCACGACGAGCGCGTCCAGCGGCCCGACGTCCTCGAGCAGCTCGATCGTCGCCGTCCCCTGGCCGGCGATCACGTCGGGATGCTCGTAGGGGTGGATGAGGGTCCCCCCCGTCGACGCCACCTCGGCCTCGGCCGTCGCCTCCCGCTCCCCGTGGGCGCAGCGCACGACCCGGGCGCCGTGGCTCTCCACTGCGTCCACCTTGACGCGGGACGCCCCATGGGGCATCACGACCGTCGCCGGGATGCCGCGACGTGCCGCCGCCCACGCGACGGCGGCGCCGTGGTTGCCCGAGGAGTGCGTGACCACGCCGCGTGCCGCGGTGTCGGCCTCGAGGCGGAGGATGGCGTTGAGGGCGCCACGGGCCTTGAAGGCGCCGATCTTCTGGAGGTGCTCCGCCTTGAAGAACGCCTCGATCCCGGTCTCGCGATCGAAGGTCGCGGACGTGAGCACCGGCGTGCGGTGGATGTGGGGACGGATGCGTTCGTGGGCGTCGCGGAGGGCGGTGATGTTCACGGGGACGCGTCCAGCAGCTCGTCGGCCCGGACCGCCAACGCCGTGACGAACGGCCGGACGGGCATCGTGTCGGCGAACACCCAGACCCCGGCGACGGCGCCATCGCGACCCTCGATCAGGACGTGGGCGACGAAGGCGGGCGGGGCGTCGCCGACGACGGTTCGCCACACGTACCCGACCGCCGCGGATGGCCCCGGATCGAGCGACCCGACCAGCTCGGTCTCCTGGTCCCCGGCGACGGACGCCTTCGTGAACGAGGCGCACCCTGGTGCCAGGTCGGAGCGGACGGCGTCGACCAGGCCGGGTGCCCCGTCGGCCACGGCGTGAACGACCGTCACGTCGGGACGCTCGAAGACCGCCACCGCCGCGTCGGCGACGGGGAACGGCGGGACGGAGGCGCCGCAGGGCCCCCGGGGGTCGGGGTCCGGCCCGACGGCTTCGGCGCCCTCGGGAGCCGACCGGAGGGCGGCAGGGGCGACGGGCGCTGCGTGGATGTCTTCCAACGTCAGGAGGGTCGACGGGACGCGGGCCCCGGGGTCGCAGCCCGATGCGAGCGCCGCGACGAGGACGAGGACGGTGAGCGATCGGGTCACGTCCGGAGTATGCCGCCTCCCGGTGGCGGTGTGCGTCGCCGATCGTGAGACGACCCCGTGGCCGCGGGGGTCGAACCGCACGACCGGGAGTCGTCCCGAGGCGTCGACGCGCTCCGTCTGGTCTGTCGATACGCTCCGCGCATGGAGCAGGGACCCCGACCCGGCGGAGGGGGGCTGGCCGCGCTGGTGGCCGGGATCGTGGCGGCCGGCGTCCTCGTGCTGTTCGGTGGCCGGTTGCCGACCGGTGGTGACCCGGAGCCCGAGATCCCCGACCTGCCGCCCATCACCCTGCCTGCCGATCCCGCAGAGCAGGCGCTCGACCTCGTGGCCTCCTTCGCGGAGGCCCTCGACGCCGGAGACGCCGAGGGCATGTCGAACCTGCTCGCCGACGACGTTCGCGTCTTCGGCGTTCCCGGCTTCGCGTTCCCGAGAGCACGCCTGAGGCCCCCGGGGCCGGTGGACGACCGGGTGGCCGTGCTCGCGGCGATCGCCACGCTGGAACTCGGACCGTGCCTTCCCGTCGAGCCGTCGCCGGGGGCAGGGGTCGACTGGGTCGTCGACTGTCCCGACGGGCGGTTCGTCGGCCCGTTCCTCGACGTCATGGGCGGTCTCGATCCCGGTGTCTGGTTCTCGATCGACCGGGGGGAGATCGTGGCGGTCGACGATCAGACGTCGTACGCCTCGTTCCATCCGAGGTGGTGCGCCTGGGCGGAGACCGAGGGCGGGTTCACGGGCATCTTCGACCTGAGCTGCCGCCCGCGGTTCGATCCCGCGATCGCTCCCGGGCTCGTCGCGGCGGCGGAGGCGTGGATCGCCGCCGGCCGGCCCGAACCAGCGCCCGAGTCGCTGCGTGCGAGGCTCCAACTGGACGTCGTGGCCCGCTTCCTCACCGGCCTGGCGGGAACGGGGGAGCAGGCGGCCACCCTCGTCCACCCCGATCTCGACGTGCGGGCGACGCCCGGGCACCTCGGTGGACCGGAGCCCGACCCGCTCGCCGGCCAGTTCGTTCGCTGGCTGGCGGCCGTCTACGACCTCGAGGTGGACACGACGGCGTGCGGATACGGCGGAGCCCCCGGACGCGTCCGATGCTCCGACGTCCGCTGGGGTGGTCCCCTGATCCAGGCGGCGCGCCTCGACCCCGCTCCGGTGACGCTCGAGTTCTCGGTGCGCGACGGCCTCGTCGCGGAGATCGAGGGCGGGTTCCCCGCCGCGATGGACACGTGGCTGCGCGCCTACTGCGGCTGGATACGGCGGGTCCGCCCCGCCGAGGCGCCGTACGTGGTGATGGGGGACTGCGCCCCCGTGTACACGGGGTGGGGCGGCTCCGGCCTGGCGCTCCTCGCCGACGACTACCGGGTCCAGTGAACGCGCGCCGCTCGCCCGCCCCCCAGCACGAACGCGATCTCACGGCCGAACGTGCGGATCTCGTCCCAGTCGCGATGGTCGCCACTCTCGCGGCCGGCGGCCAGCATCGACATGCGCTCTCCGAAGTCCAGCAGCGTGGTGTCGAGGCGCCCGGCCAGGACCCGGTGCCCCTCGGGCACCAGGAGCGCCTCCAGGCGGCCGAGTTCGTCGGGTTGGTCGAGGAGATCTCCCTCGACCGGCCCCAGCGGACCGCTCGAGAAGATCCAGACGGGGACCGGCTGGAGCGCAGCGGCGTGGCGTGTGGCGAAGTCGACGGCCGACGGCTGCCATGCGCCGTGGTACACCGCACTCCCCACGACGACGGCGTCGAAGCCCCGAACGGACGTCACCGTGTCCACGGCGCGGACCTCGACGGTGAACCCGGAGCGACGGATCACGGCGCCGATCTCCGCCGCGATCTCCTCGGTGGATCCGTGTCGGGACGCGAAGGCCACGAGCACCCGGATGGACGCTTCCTCCTGCCGCTGGGTCGGGTCTACGTCGCCGGGAGTCGCGTCGACCAGGGCCGGAGGTCCCTCTAGCCTCGGCGGATGCCACCCATTCGCGTCGCCCTCGTCGGGGCGGGCCAGCGCGGACACCACGTGTACGGGGCGTGGGCCCTCCGGCATCCCGACCGGCTTCGGATCGTCGCCGTCGTGGATCCCGACCCCCGGCGCCTCCAACTCGTGGGGGAGCTCCACGACATCCCGCCGGCCAGGCGGTTCCCCACCCTGCCCGACGATCCCGGTGCGGTGGACGGCTGGATCGTCGCCGGCCCCGACCGCAGCCACCGCGACACCGCCCTGGCCGCGATCGGTACCGGACTGCCGGTGCTCCTCGAGAAGCCGATCGCGCACACCGCTGCGGCCTGTGTGGAGGTGGTCGACGCCGCTGCGCACGCGGGCGTGCTCCTCCAGGTGGCGCTGGTGCTGCGCGAGACCCCCTTCTTCCGGACGGTGTCGGAGGTCGTCGGGTCGGGGGAGCTGGGCGACGTCGTCGACGTCATGCATCGGGAGAACGTCGCGGCCTGGCACATGGCGCACAGCTTCGTCCGCGGGTCGTGGTCCCGGTCCGAGGCCTCGACGCCGATGGTGGTCCAGAAGGCCTGCCACGACTTCGACATCGTCTCGTGGGTGACGGGACGCCGCTTCGAGCGGCTCGGCTCCTACGGATCGCTGACGCACTTCCGACCCGAGGAGGCACCGGCCGGCGCCACCGCGAGGTGCACCGATCCCTGTCCCGTCGCCGACTGTCCCTTCGACGCCCGCGCGATCTATCTGGACCAGTCCGTCACGGGATGGCCGGTCCACGTGATCACCGACGACATCACGGCGTCCGGCAGGCTCGCCGCCCTGCAGACGGGCCCCTATGGCCGCTGCGTCTACACGGCGGGTTCGGACGTGGTGGACCACCAGGTGACGGCGGGTGAGCTGGACGGGGGTGCGACCTTCAGCGTGACCCTCCACGGCCACGCCCCGGACGAGGCCCGCACCATGCGGTACGAGGGGACCCGGGCGACGCTCCGCGGCCGGTTCGGGCCCCGTTCCGAGATCGAGGTGATCGACCACCGCACCGGGAGGCGCCGAACGGTCCGGATCCCGCCTGCGCAGGGCGGTCACGGCGGTGGGGACGATGCCACCGTCGCCGGCTTCGTCGAGGCGGTGGCCCGGGGGGCGGGTCCGGAGGCGTCGACCGGGGCCTCCGTGCTCGAAGGCCACCTGGCCGCCTTCGCCGCCGAGGCGGCCCGGGTCGGCGGAACCTCCGTGGCGATGGGAACGTTCCGGGAGACAGTGGGCGCCAGCCCATAGCATCGGGAACCCCGGGCGTCCGGGCGGGTCCAAAGGACGTCAGCGAGTGAGGAACGAATGGGCAGCGTGATCGTCGGCACGGGCATCGCCGTCCCCGACGAGGTGGTGACCAATGCCGACCTCGAGGCCCTCATGGACACCTCGGACGAATGGATCACCTCCCGGACCGGTGTGCGCGAACGCCGCGTCGCCCCCGACGGCGTGGCGACGTCGCACCTCGCGGCCGAGGCCGGCACCCGGGCGCTGGCCGACGCCGGTGTCACGGCCGCAGACGTCGACCTGCTCGTGGTCGCCACGATGACCCCGGACTTCTACGCCCCCGGGAGCGCCCCCCTCGTGCAGGATCGGATGGGGCTCGGCGCGATCCCCGCCTTCGGCCTGCGGCAGCAGTGCAGCGGGTTCGTCTACGGGCTCGACCTGGCGGACGCCTACCTCTCGTCGGGCCGGGCGTCGACGGCGGTGGTGATCGGCGCCGAGGTGCATGCCGGGATCCAGCCCTGGTCCGAGGACCTCCGGCGCCACCGGGACGGGTCGCCCATCGATCCCGACTCCTACGCCCGCACGACCTCCTACCGGGATTGGGGCGTGCTCTTCGGCGACGGGGCCGGCGCCGTCGTGCTCCGAGCCGGCGCCTCCGAGGGGTCCGGGCTCCTCACGACCCACCTCGCCACGGACGGGTCGCTCTTCGAGCTCATCCACGTGCCCGCCCTCGGCTCCGCGGACCGTCCCTTCGTGGACGCCCGGCGCGTCGCCGCCGACGAGCACATGCCCACGATGCAGGGACCGATGCTCTACCGGCAGGCGGTGCGGCTCATGCCGGCCGCCGTCGAGGCCGTCCTCGAAGGGGCGGGCCTCGACCTCACCGACGTCGACGTGGTCGTCGCCCATCAGGCCAACGAACGGATCGTGGACGGGGTGCGCAAGCGTCTGGGTGTGTCCGCCGACGTCGTGCCGACGAACCTCGACCGATACGGCAACACCACGGCGGGCACGCTCCCGATCCTGTACCACGAGCTGCGTACGGACGGCCGGGTCTTCCCGGGGGCCCTCGTCTGCTTCGTCGCCTTCGGTGCCGGAGCGCACTGGGGTGCTGCGCTCTACCGGGAGCCGGCCGATGGGTAGGACGATCCTTGCGACGGTCGCGCTCGTCGCGGCGATGCTCGTGGCTCCTCCCGCCGATGCGTCTCCGCCGGCCCTGGCCGGCGCCCCCCGGGCCGTCGTCTCCATCGACTGGTCGATGCCCGATCGCTTCGGCCTCGACGAGGACGGCGACGGGCTGGTCGACCTGCCCAACACGACCGAGTACGTCCACGGCCGGGCGCCCGGGAGCTGTCCGTCGGGGTGCCGCCGGGCGGTGTTCCCGGTGCGCGTCGACGCGCTCGGCGTCGTGACCGCGCCGACGACCGCGGGCAGCCGCGTCCGGCTCCCGGTGGCGTCGTACGAGTGGCGCGTCCGCGGTGGGGGCTACGACCTGCGCCGGTGGACCAGCGGTCCGGGGCTGGACCTGCTGCTCCCGGAGGGGCGATTCGACGTGGACCTGACGCTCCGGGCCCGGGTGCCCTTCGGGACGATCTCGGTGCGGGGCGGCGGGCCGGTGGTGGTCGACGACCTGCTCGTCGTGGCGCTCGGCGACTCCTACGCCTCCGGCGACGGCAACCCGGAGGTGGCCGACAGCGGGCGGGGCGCCCAGTGGGCCGAAGGCGGAATCGACCCGACGTCCGACGGCGACCACGCGGCAGCGCGGCGATCGACGGTGGCGTGGCCGGCGCGGGTGGCCATGGCGCTCGAACGTGACGACCCTCGGACGAGCGTCACCTTCGTCTCCCTCGCCACCTCGGGCGCCACGATCGATCGGGGCGTGGTGGGGGCCCGCTCCGGCCGACCGGCCCAGATCGACCGCCTCCCGGCGCTCGTCGGCGATCGGGACGTCGACGTGGCGCTCGTGTCGGTCGGGGGCAACGACATCGGCTTCTCGGAGGTCGTGCGGTCCCTCGTCGACGCCGACCCCCTCCTCGACCCGATCTGTTACGACCTCGACGTCCAGCAGACGCTCGACGCGGCGCGCGACGGCGACTGGACTCGCAGCACGACCGCCCGCTACGACCCGCCGTTCGGACTGCGGTGCGTCGAGACCCGGCGCGACGGCAAGGCGCTGGCCGGGCTGGCCGGACTGCCGGCAGCGTTCGATCGGATGGCGACGTCGCTGCGGCCCTTCGACATCGGCCGGGTGCTGCTCACCGGCTACCCCGACCCCAGCGGCGGCGGCGCCTGTGGCGAGATCGTGGGCGACGCGGTGCCGTGGCCACGGCTCCACGAGATCGATCGGCCCGAGGCACGCGAGGGGATCGCACGGATCCTCGACCCGCTCAACGCGGCCGTCGCCGCGGCGGCGGGCCGGCACGGCTGGACCTTCGTGCCCGGGATCGCGGAGGCCTTCGCCGACGGTCACGGGTACTGCGCGGCATGGCCGGACTACGGGTACCCCGAGGACTTCCACTCCCGACCCTCCTTCCTCCGGTCGCGTGCCGAGTGGCCCGAGGGCTGGTACCGGAACCCGGGCATCGAGGAGGCACTCGTGGAGGGGGGCGACGGCGTCAGCTGGTATCGGACCGCTGCCCAGTCGGGCGTCCTCCAGGGCCCGAACGCGCTCTACACGGCCGGCACCATGCATCCCAACGAGCTGGGCCACGCCGCGATCGCCGGACTCGTCCTCGGCGTGCTGGGAGCCGGTGACTAGTCACCGCGGTGTCCGCGGATTCCCTCCCCGGTGACCACGAATAGTGGTTGCGCCACCACAAAGCGCTCCATACGGTGGTGATGCCTGCCGAAGGAGTGCACGACATGTACCACGATCAAGGGCGCCTCGCGATGCTCGGTCCGGTGATCCGGACCCTGGGGCTCGCGCTGGTCGCCTTCGCGATCCTGTGGGCCGTCTCGCCGCACCTCCAGGCCGGGCGCTCCAGTGACGGCGTCCCCACCGCCGTGAGCGGCGGGGCGGTCTCCGGCACGGTCTCCTCCGACCCGATCCCGACCGCCCCGGTGACCACCATGCCGACGGAGCCTGCGGTCACGCGTGTCGCCGAAGGCACCGCCGATCAGCGTGACAGCGCCCGCTGGGAGGCCCGCAACGAGGAGCTCGTCGCCGACGCCGGCTGGCCCGCCGACCTCCGCCCCAGCGGTGATCTGAGCTTCTCGGTCCAGCCGGCGACCGCCTCGCCCACCGATCGCACCTGGGTGGCGTTCACGATCGAGGTGACCAACCGCTCCGATCGGAAGCTGTGGGGGTTGTTCGTGTACCAGGAGCTCGCCGGGCCCGCCGCGTGCGGCGACAGCGTCCTCGAGCCCGGCGAGTCGACGACGTGCACCGTCGAGGACTACGTGTACGAGGGCGAGCAGACCGCCGACGTCTGGGCCACGGCATGGGACATCCTCGACGAGATGTCGGCCGACCGCATCCTCCAGCCGTACACCGTCGGGCCCTACCGCGTCGGCGGTTAGCGGGAGCGACCGAGCCGGACGAGGGCGAGCGCCACGCCGACGGCGGCGACGCCCAGGCGGGTCAGATCGAGCACGGGATGGACCTCCACCCCCTGGTCGGTGATCTCGACGACGGCGACCGGACGGCCCTGGACACCACCTCCTCCGCCCCCGCCGCCCCCGCCGCCCGCGTCCCCGGCGTGGCCGCCCCCGCCGAATCCGAAGCCGCCGCCGCGCTCCACCGCGGCCGCCGGGACGACGATGCGGTCGCCGGCCTCGAGGGGAGCGCCGAAGACGTCGGCGACACCGACGGGTGCGAGGACGCGACCAAGGGACTCGGACACCTTCGCAGCGAGTTCGGACGGCGACGCCATCAGGACCTCCTCGGGACCAGGGCGACGACGAGGGCGAGCACGGAGGCCAGGCGCGCCACGAGAACCCAGTCCACGACGGGATGGCGTTGGCCGTCCACCTCCACGCGAGCGGGTCCGGTGTAGCTCCAGCCGACCGGGACGAGACGAGCGCGGATCGTGACGGTCCGCGCCACGGGGACGATCGTCCGGCCGCCGTGGATCGTGGACGATCCCCGCTCCTCGGTCCAGCGCAGCCGCATGGGCCCGAGGCTACCCGCAGCTCCTAGCATCGACGCCGTATGACCTACGACGTCGACGAGATCCGCACCCGGTTCCCGGCCCTCGCCCGGACCGAGGGCGGGCGGACCGTCGCCTATCTGGACGGCCCCGCAGGCACGCAGGTGCCCCGAGCGGTGATCGAGGCGATGGCGGGCCATCTCCGGACGGGTACGAGCAACCACGGCGGAGCCTTCGCCGCGAGTCGCGAGGTCGACGCCCTCGAAGGCTCCGCACGGGCTGCTGCGGCGGACCTCCTGGGGGCCAGCGACGACGAGGTCGTGTTCGGACCGAACATGACCACGCTCACGTTCGCCGTGTCCCGTGCTCTCGGCGCCGGCTGGGGACCGGGCGACGAGGTCGTGGTCACGCGCCTCGATCACGACGCCAACGTCACCCCCTGGGTGCTGGCGGCGCGCGACGCCGGGGCTTCGGTGCGAGTCGCCGACTTCGACGTCGAGGACGGACGGCTCGACGTGGACCACCTGGTGTCGCTTCTGGGCCCGAGGACGCGTCTCGTGGCCGTCACCCACGCCTCCAACGCCCTCGGGACGATCCCGCCCGTCCAGGAGATCGTCGACCTCGCCCATTCCTTCGGCGCTCTCACCTACGTGGACGCCGTCCACTACGCCCCGCACGGAAGCATCGACGTCGCCGCCCTGGACACCGACTTCCTGGCCTGCTCGCCCTACAAGTTCTACGGACCGCACAGCGGAGTGCTCTACGGCAAGGCGGAACACCTCGAGACCGTCACGCCCTACAAGGTCGTCCCCGCCCCCGACACGGGTCCCGGGCGATGGGAGACCGGAACGGCGTCGTTCGAGGCGCTCGCCGGGATCGAGGCGGCGGTGGACCATCTCGCCTCGCTGGGGGAGGGGGACGATCGGAGGGCGGCGCTCGTCGACGCCTATCGCGCCATCGGGCGGCACGAACGTTCTCTGGCGGTGCGGTTCCTCGCCGGCGTCGCCGAGCTGCCGCACGTCCGTGTCCACGGCATCACCGATGCTCCCGAGGAGCGGACGCCGACGTTCGGCGTCGAGGTCGAGGGGCTGGCCGCACGCCGGGTCGCCGAGTCGCTGGCGGAGCGGGCGATCTACGTCTGGGACGGCCATTACTACGCCGTCGGCGTCATGGACCACCTCGGGGTGTCCGATGGGGGAGGGCTGACGCGGATCGGGTTCGTCCACTATTCGACACCCGACGAGGTCGACCGCGTGCTCCAGGCGCTCGCAGACCTTCGCTAGCGTCGGATTCCCATCGCCCGCAGCCTGATCCGGTCGAAGACACGATCGGGCAGGATCCTCGCCAGGATCCTGGTCTGCAGGGGAACACGGCGTCCCAACGGCACGCGCGTGGGCGGGCGAGGGCTCTCCAGCACGCGGAGGATCGCCTCGGAGACGACGGCGGGATCCAGCCCCGACACGCGCGCACGCTCGGTCACGCGCCGCCCGGCGGCCAGCATGTCGTCGTAGAGGGAGATCACCGCAGGGTCGGCGTCCGCAACGGCCTCGTCGCCGGCCCGGCGGCTCTTCCCCCAGATGGGGGTGCGCACACTCCCCGGTTCGAGGATGACCACGTCCACCCCCTGCCGCCTCACCTCCATGCGAAGGGCGTCGCCGAGGGCCTCCAGCGCGTACTTCGTGGCGGCGTAGGGGCCGACCACCGGCGCGCTGCGGCGACCGCTCACCGAGCTCATCAGGAGAACCCGCCCGCGCCCCGCGCGGACGTCGGGCAGGAACGCGCGGATGCTTGAGACCGCGCCCACGACGTTGACGTCGAGCGCCCGGCGCAGGGCAGCGGGTGGTGTCAGCTCGACGGGTGCCCCCACGGCGACCCCGGCGTTGACGACGAGACCCGCGACCCGCGCGCCGAGGAGCCGGGCGTCCGCGGCGGCCTCCCGCAACCCGGCCTCGTCGGTGACGTCCATCACCAGGGGCGTGACGCCGTCGATGTCCGACAGCCGCGCCCGGTCCCGGGGATCGCGGTACCCCGCCGCCACCCGGTAGCCCCGGGCGGCGAGGGTCAGCGACGCGTCGAGCCCGAGGCCCGACGACGCCCCGGTCACGACCACGACGTCTCCCGGACGTGCGCGTCCCATCACCGCTCCCGGCGGCTGGCGAGCCACGCGCCGATGAGGACGAGGAGCATCCCGAAGAGGGATGGCACCGGCACGCTCTCGTCGCGAACCACCACCCCGAGGAGCACGGCGACGACGGGCAGGAAGTAGATCGGGAGTGAACCACGTGTCGCGCCGACCCGGCTGCCCAGCGTCGTCATGGCGACGTGGGCGAGACCGGTGCTGAACACGCCGAGGAGCACCATCGCCCCTGCCCCCGTCCAGGACCACGCCGACGACGACAGCCCCGCCACCCCGAAGGGGAGGGAGGCGGCGATCGCCACCAGCTGTGCCCGGAACAGGACGGGCAGGCTCCCGTGACGCTGCACGAGCGGGACCGCCATGTTGAAGGCGAGGCCGTACAGGGCCGTCGCCACGAGGAGGAGGACGACACCGAGGCCGTCGGCCTCCCCGGAGGCGGACGGCACGGTCACGAGGACCACTCCGCCGAAGCCCACGACGAGGCCCACGATCTGACGCGCGCCGGGGGTCCGGCGAAGCAGGATGGCCGCCACCACCGCGGCGAACAGCGGTGTGCCGCCGTTGATCATTCCTGCGATGGAGGAGTCGACGCCGCGGTCCTGGGCGATGGGGAAGAGCAGGAACGGCACCGTCATCCAGACGAGGCCGAGGCCGACCAGGGCCGGCCATTCGTCGCGGGGGAGGGACCGACGGGCCCGGGGCACCGATCCCAGTGCCAGCGCCCCGAGCAGGAGCCGGCTCACCGTGACCACCGGAGGCGAGAAGGTCTCGACTCCCTCGGCGATCCACAGGAACGACGACCCCCACATGAGGGCGATGGCGACGAGCAACCCCCACTCGGCGGGCCCGTAGGACTCGCCGGTGGTGCCGGCGGCGGTGGCGATGACGGGACGGCGCCTCACACCGGCAGGCTATCCGCCGCCGGGCACCGCCTCCGCCGCGGTGACGGGCTCCCGCCAGAGCCGGGTCGTCAGGAGGCCCAGCGCCCAGGCGGCGATCGCCGCGGAGGCGGCCACGTACACCGTCCCGACGCCGAGCTCCTCCCCGAGGATCCCGCCGAGCGCGGCGCCGATCGGGAGGCCGGCCCAGGCCAGGGTCCGGGAGGCGGCGATGACCCGTCCGAGGAGCGGAGCCGGTGTGAGCTGCTGGCGGAGCGTCGTCACCGAGACGTTGGCGAACGACACACCGGCCACGGCGATGCCTGCGGGCACGATGGCGACGGCGGTGGTGACCACGGGATCGAGGCTCGCCAACGTGCTCGCCGTGAGGGCGAGCACGAGGAAGCCGCCACCCAGGAGCAGGAATCCGAGGACGAAGACCCGACCGAGCCCCAGCCGTCTCGTGATGCGGGGAGCGGCGATCACCCCGAGCGTTCCCACGAGCGCGTGCCCGGCGAAGAACCACCCGATGAGGAACTCCGATCCGACCCCGAGTTCGTCCCGGGCGAAGAGGACGAGGAGCGCCTCCATGGGGACGAAGGTGAGGTTGATCGCCGTCGCGGCGAAGGTGGCCGTGCGCAGTCGGCGGTCGTGCCAGAGATGGGCGATCCCCGCCCGGAAGGCGGGCAGGAAGGGGTCGTGGTCGTCGGCGCGCGCCGTCGGGTTCACCTCGACCAGGATCACGACGAAGGCCGCCGAGGCGAGGAACGTGAGGGCGTTGAGCCCGAGGGCCGCCGAGAACCCGAGGGTCCCGATCAGCAACCCGGCCAGGGGAGGGCCGAGGGTCCAGGCGCTCGTCCGGGCGAACTGCAGCCGGGTGTTGACGTCCACGAGACGATCCGGTGGCAGCAGGGCCGGGGTCCAGGCCTGGAATCCCGTGTCGAAGGCCACCGTCATCGTCCCCGTCAGGAAGGCGACCGCGAAGACCATCCACGGCCGGGTGACGTCGAGGCTCGTCGCGAGGGCGAGGAGGGCGAACCCCGCCGCTCGGGTGAGGTCGGCGGTCAGCAACGCGAACCGGAGCCGAACGCGATCGAGGGCGACACCGGCTGCGAATCCGAACAGCAGGGTCGGCAGCGTCTCGAAGGCGGTGGTGAGACCGAGGTCGAGGGCGGAGCCGGTGAGATCGACGATCAGCAGGGGGAGCGCGAGCAGCGCCACGTAGTCGCCGAGCAGGGAGATCGCCTGGCCGGCGACGATCCTCCTGAGGTTCGCGGGGGTCGACATCGGCGCAACGGTACCGACAGGGGCCGGCGCGACCGCGGATCTCGGCGGTCCGGGCTCCGGACAGACGCTCGCCGCTTCGTACGATGGCGGGGTGGTGGATGCCTACCCCTTCCTCGGTGTGCCCCGGCCCCTCGTGCCAGGGGCACGCATGACCGTGCGCACCGACGCCGAGCACCTGCGTCCCGGTTCGCGTCTCGTCGCCGGCTTCGTCGACGCCCACGACGCACCGCCGCGCGTCGGAACCGTGGCGCTCGTCTGGGGTGTGGACCGCGTGGACGACGGACCCGACCTCGTCTCGCTGCGTGGCGAGCTCCTCGTCGGTCTCGGAGCCGTGGACGACGGCCGGGTCCCGGTGGCGACGGTGGAGTTCGACCGACCGGTACCCGCCCGGGTCGTCGAGCGCCTCCAGGACGCGGTCCGGGCGTATCACGGTGCGACCGCCGAGGCGGGCGAGGGAGGAGACGTCACCGTTCGTCTCGCCCCCGATCCGGTGGTGGCGTCGCATCAGGTAGCCTTGCTCCTGCGCATCAGCGCGCCGGAGTTGCAGGACATCCTGGAGGCCGGCGACGCCCGGGCCCGCCTCGAACGGGCCGCACTGGTGCTCACCCGGGAGACCGGGTTGCTGCGAACGACGATGGGCGGAAGAGGAGCATGATGGCCAGGACGAAGGAACTCCCCGAGCACGTCTCGGAGTTCGTCGACCTCTCGAAGCAGTACGTCCGGGAGCGGACGCTCGAACCGGCGAAGGCGTTGGGCCGACTCGCCGGCATGGGGTTCGCAGCAGCCGCGGTGTTCGTGCTCGCGGCGCTGTTCCTCGGGATCGCCGGGACGCGAGCCCTCGTCGACCTGATGCCCGACGGGAACGTCTGGGAGGGGCTCGGCTACGTCGCCGGATCCATCGGCCTCCTCGCCGTGACCGGCCTGATCATGTGGAGGGCGACCCGATGACCGTGGAGAAGGCAGACCTCGAGGCGAAGCTGCGCGAGATCGAGGCGATCGTCGACGAGACCACCGACCAGGCGAAGAACGCCGGCGTGGCCATCGCCATCGGAGCCGTCGTGGTCCTGCTGCTCGTCTTCGTCCTCGGCCGGCGAAAGGGCCGCAAGGGGTCGGCTCGCGTCGAGGTCTACCGGCTCGGCTGACCGTCCACGACGACCTCGTCGCCGATCTCGCCATCGGGGTCCACGAGACGGATCCGGTAGCCGTCTCCCGGCTTCAGGTTCTTCGCCCACAGCAGCTCGCGACCGCGCGAGGTGCGGCGGATCCATCGAAGGGCGACGAGTGCGGCGCCGGCGGCCGTGAGCGCGGCGTTGCCGGTGCGCATGCCCCTCGTCAACAGGTTCCAGGCGTCGGCGAGCAGTCGGGTCATGGACGGGATCGTACCGCCGATACCATCGCCACCATGTTCCGCCACCGAGAACGCTTCGTGAAATGGCTGGGGATCTTCCTCGCCGCCATGCTCGTGCTGAGCGTCTTCCTGCCCTTCATCCTCTGACCTTGGACGGTCCCTTCGCTCCGGGAGACGTGTGTCTGCTCGTCGATCAACGGGGCAGGCGCTACCTGGTCGACCTCCGCCCCGGCGCCACCTTCCAGTACCACGCCGGGACCCTCGCCCACGACGAGATCCTCGGGCGTCCCGACGGTGTCGCAGCGCGGACGAACACCGGAGCCCGGCTCGTGGCGGTCCGCCCCCGGCTGGCCGACTACGTTCTGCGCATGAAACGGGGGGCGCAGGTCGTCTACCCCAAGGACATCGGTCCGATCCTCGTGTGGGGCGACATCGCCGCCGGCATGACCGTGCTCGAGGCCGGCACCGGGTCGGGGGCCCTGACCATGGCGCTCGCCCGGGCCGTCGGGCCGTCGGGGCGGGTCGTCTCCGTCGAGCGGCGCGAGGACCATGCCGCCCACGCCGTCAAGGTGATCACCCGCTACTTCGGTGAGGTCCCGGCGTGGGTGGACCTCCGCGTCGGCGAGGTGGAGGAGGCGGTGGCCGAGGTCGCCCCCGAACGGCTCGTCCTCGATCTCCCCGAGCCCTGGACGGTGGTGGAGGCGGCGGCCGGCACGATGGCGCCCGGCGGCGTGGTGAGCGCCTACGTCCCGACCGTGCCCCAGGTGGCCCATCTCCGCGACGCGCTGCGTCGCACCAAGCGGTTCGCCGACCTCATGACGTTCGAGGTGCTGCACCGCGAGTGGGCCGCAGACGGGCGGTCGGTCCGCCCCGAGCACCAGATGGTGGGCCACACCGGGTTCATCACCGTGGCCCGTCACGTGGAGGACCAGTCGGAGGACACGGACGACGACGCGTGAGGGCCCCGCCGGAGCGGGGCCCTCGAAACGTCGCGGTCGAGTTCGTCTACGGCTCGATGAAGATGCACTCGCCGGGGCACTCCTCGGCGGACTCGATCGTGATGTCCTCCTGCCCGGCCGGCACGGCGGCGAGGCCGGCGGCGCCCTCGGGGTTCCCCTCTGCCTCGGCGAAGATCTTGTCGCCCTCGCGCACGTAGGCGAGACCGTCGTCGAGGAGGACGAACACGTCGGGTGCGATCTCCTCGCACAGGCCGTCGCCGGTGCAGAGATCCTGGTCGATCCAAACCTTCATGGTGCTTCGAGCTCCTGTGGAACGGGCGAGCGGATCATACCCCTGAGGGGGTGTCACTCAAGCACCCGGAGGCGCCCGCTGCGCCGTCCTGGGACCCCGGGGAAGAGCGGGACCCCGCCGTATACTCCGCCGCGGGTGACGGCTCCGGACCCGCCGCACGCAGTGCCGGGTCCCGACCGGGGAGCGACGAAGGACCGCCGACCGACGCGAGGTGGCGATGAGCGACAACGAGCGCAGCGAGACCGAGCTCCGCAGCACGATCACCATGCTCGAGGAGGAGATCGCGATCCTCCGACGCAGGCTCCAGGACGCGCCCCGCCGGGTTCGCGTCCTCGAGGAGCGCCTCCTCGAGGCCAAGGGCCGCCTCAGCCAGGCGGTGGCACAGAACGAGAAGCTGTCCACGGCCCTCGAGGAGACGCGCGACCAGCTCGCGGTGCTGCGCGAGGAGGTCGAGAAGCTGACGGCGCCGCCCAACCCCTTCGGCGTCGTGGAGCAGATCAACTCCGACGGGACGCTCGACGTCATCACGTCGGGCCGCAAGCTCCGTGTGAACGTGGAGCCCACCATCGAGATCAAGGAGCTCGAGCGCGGCCAGGAGGTCCTCCTCAACGAGGCGATGAACGTCATCGACACGCGCTCGTTCGAGGAGGCCGGCGAGGTCGCCACCGTGAAGGAGGTCCTCGGCGACGGCCGCATCATCATCCTCGGGCGCGCCGACGAGGAGCGTGTGCTCCATCTCGCCGGGCCCATGCAGGAGACCTACCTCCGCGTGGGCGACCACGTCCGCTTCGACCCCCGCACCGGCCTCGTCCACGAACGCCTGGTTCGCCCCGAGGTCGAGGAGCTCGTCCTCGAGGAGGTCCCCGACGTCGCCTACGAGGACATCGGCGGCCTGGGGGACCAGATCGAATCCATTCGCGATGCCGTCGAGTTGCCCTACGTCCACAAGGAGCTGTTCGAGGACTACGGGCTCGCCGCCCCCAAGGGCATCCTCCTCTATGGGCCGCCGGGCTGCGGGAAGACGCTCATCGCCAAGGCCGTCGCCAACAGCCTCGCGAAGGCCGTCGCCGACAAGACCGGCAAGGGGGACGCCCGCTCCTACTTCCTCAACATCAAGGGCCCCGAGCTCCTCAACAAGTACGTCGGCGAGACCGAACGGCAGATCCGGCTGATCTTCGCCCGGGCCAAGGAGAAGTCGGACGAGGGCGTGCCGGTGATCGTCTTCTTCGACGAGATGGACTCGCTCTTCCGCACCAGGGGCTCGGGGATCTCCTCCGACGTCGAGTCGACCATCGTGCCGCAGCTGCTCTCGGAGCTCGACGGCGTCGAGGGCCTCAAGAACGTCATCGTGATCGGGGCCTCGAATCGTGAGGACCTCATCGACCCGGCGATCCTCCGTCCGGGACGCCTCGACGTGAAGATCAAGATCGAGCGACCCAACTCGGAGGCGGCGAAGGAGATCTTCGCGATCTACCTCGACGACGACCTCCCCATCGACGCCGACGAGATCGAGCGCAGCGGCGACCGCGCCAGCCTCGTGCAGGAGATGATCGAGCGCACCGTCGAGGACATGTACTCGACCGCCGACCACAACCGGTTCCTGGAGGTCACGTACGCCAACGGCGACAAGGAGCTGCTCTACTTCAAGGATTTCTCGTCGGGAGCGATGATCGAGAACGTCGTGCGGCGGGCCAAGAAGGAGGCGATCAAGCGCGAGATCGCCGAGGGCGGTCGCGGGATCCGTGTGCAGGACCTGCTCGATGCCATCAAGCAGGAGTTCCGTGAGCACGAGGACCTCCCGAACACGACGAACCCCGACGACTGGGCCCGCATCAGCGGCAAGAAGGGCGAACGCATCGTCTACGTGCGCACCCTCATCGAGGACGGAGGCGACAGCCGGAGCATCGAGGCCATCACCACGGGCCAGTACCTGTGACCGAACCGGTGCACAAGGTGCTCGGCACGGAGACCGAGTTCGGCATCGCGGTGCGCAACGATCCCGACGCCAACCCGGTCGTGGCCTCCAGCATCGTGATCAACTCCTACGCCGGAGCGCGGGCGAAGATCCAGTGGTCCTACGAGGAGGAGAGCCCCGGCAGGGACGCCCGGGGCTTCGGCTACGAGCCTGCACCCACCGGCGACCTGGAGACCGGGCTCGTCAACGTCGTGCTGAGCAACGGAGCGCGGCTCTACGTCGACCACGCCCACCCCGAGTACTCCACCCCCGAGTGCTACGACCCCCTCGAGGCCGCCCTCTACGACAAGGCGGGCGAGCTGATCATGGCCCGGGCCGCCGCCGCCTCCCGTCCGCTCCTCGACGAGGGGCAGCGGATGATGATCCACAAGAACAACAGCGACGGGAAGGGCAACTCCTACGGGGCACACGAGAACTACCTCGTCGCCCGCGAGCTGCCCTTCGGCGAACTGGTCCGTCACCTCACCGGGTTCTTCGTGAGCCGCCAGATCGTCACGGGATCGGGGAAGGTGGGCGCCGAGAACGGGCGGCCGGACGTCGCGTACCAGATCACCCAGCGTGCCGACTTCTTCGAGGAGGAGGTCGGGCTCGAGACCACCCTCAAACGCCCGATCGTCAACACCCGCGACGAGCCCCACGCCGATCCGGGCCGCTATCGCCGGCTGCACGTCATCATCGGCGACGCCAACCTGTCCGAGTACCAGACCTACTGCAAGCTCGGGATGACCTCGTTGTTCCTGACCGCCCTCGAAGCGGGCGCCCTGGGTGAGCCGGTGGTGCTCGCCGAGCCCGTCGAGAGCGTCTGGCGAGTGAGCCACGACCCGACCCTGCGCCACGCCATGCGACTCGGTGACGGCCGGACGGCCACCGCGTTGGAGCTGCAGTGGGCGTATCTGGAGGCGGCGGGGAAGTTCGTCGAGGCCGGGGGTGCCGACGAGGCCGTCTATGCCCCTCTGCTCGAGGTGTGGGAGGGCATCCTCACCGACCTGGAGCAGGACCCCGCCTCCACCGCCGATCGGCTCGACTGGACGGCCAAGCGGGAGCTGCTCGAGCACTACCGGCGCCGCGACGGGCTCGACTGGGACGATCCCAAGCTCCGGCTGCTCGCCCTCCAGTACCACGACGTCGATCCCGAGCGGAGCCTGTACGGCAGGCTCGTTCGGGCGGGACGGATCCGCCGGCTCTTCGACGACCGACAGGTCGAGCGCGCCGCCTTCATGCCCCCGGAGCGGACCCGCGCCTACTTCCGGGGTCGTTGCGTGGAGCAGTACGGATCGGCCATCGTCGCCGCCAACTGGGACTCACTCATCTTCGACGTCGGGGCCGACACGTTGAAGCGGGTTCCTATGATGGAGCCGCTCCGGGGCGGTCGGGACCGGGTCGCCGACCTGCTCGACGCCTCGCCGACCCCCGCAGATCTGGTCGATGCACTCGGAGGTGAACATGGCCGAACAGGAGCGTAAGCAGGTCCGCCGTGAGCGGCAGGACCGCGAGGAGGAGGCCGTCGAAGAGACGGCCAGCACGACGGGTGAGGAACTCACCGACTCGATCGACGACCTCCTCGACGAGATCGACACCGTGCTCGAGGAGAACGCCGAGGAGTTCGTCAAGAACTACGTCCAGAAGGGCGGGGAGTGACGGACCGGCCGACCGACGAACTGTTCGAGGCCGTCACGCCGATGGAGAGCTTCTCCGCCCTGCTGCGGGGACGCGGTCTCGACCCACGGTGGGACGGCGACGCGACCACGGCGGTCGACGCCCCCCACGGCACGACCGTCCTCGCCTTCCGGTACGCCGACGGCGTGGTCATGGCCGGTGACCGGCGGGCGACCGCGGGCAACCTCATCGCCCATCGGAACGTCCAGAAGGTCTTCCCCGCCGACGGCTATTCGGCCGTGGCGATCTCGGGCACGGCGGGCATCGCGATCGAGCTCGTCCGACTGTTCCAGACCGAGCTCGAGCACTACGAGAAGATCGAAGGGAGCCGCCTGAGCCTGGAGGGGAAGTCCAACCACCTGGCCACGATGGTCCGCCGCCAGCTGCCGATGGCGTTCCAGGGCCTCGTCGTCATCCCCCTGTTCTGCGGCTACGACGTCGAGGACGCCGAGGGACGCCTCTACAGCTTCGACGTGGTCGGAGGCCGGTACGAGGAAACCGACTACGCGACGACCGGCTCGGGAGGCCGCGACGCCAAGCTCTACCTGCGGACCGTCTTCGAGGAGGGCATGGGCGAGGATCGGGCCCTCCGGGAGGCCGTCGCCGCGCTCAGTGCCGCCGCCGAGGAGGACACCGCGACCGGGGGCCCCGATCTCCGGCGCGGCATCTACCCGAACGTCGTGACCGTCACCGCCGACGGCTACGCCGAGATCACGGAGGACCGCGTCGCCGACATCGCCCGCGAGCTCCAGGGGGCCTCGTGACCGTCATGGGCGGGGGCTACGTCAGCCCCGAGCAGTACGTCAAGGACAAGGCGGAGTTCGCCCGCAAGGGGATCGCCCGCGGGAAGTCGATCGTGGCCGTCGCGTACGGGGACGGGATCCTACTCCTCGCGGAGAATCCGAGCAGCACCCTCCACAAGGTGAGCGAGGTCTACGACCGCATCGCCTTCGCCGGGGTCGGGCGCTACAACGAGTTCGAGGCGCTGCGCGTCGCCGGGATCCGCCACTCCGACGTCAAGGGCTACGCCTACGCCCGGGTCGACGTGACCGCCAAGGGCCTCGCCAACATGTACTCCCAGACGCTCGGGCACATCTTCGGTTCCCCGGCCGAGAAGCCCTTCGAGGTGGAGGTCATGGTCGCCGAGGTGGGCCACGTCCCCGAGGAGAACCAGATCTTCAAGATCGCCTACGACGGGACCCTCTACGCCGAGTCACGGCTCGCCGCCATCGGAGGGGAGGAGGACGCGCTCGCCGAGGCGCTGGAGCGGTCCTTCGAGCCGGGCGCACCGCTGTCGGAGGCCCTGGGCTGGGCGAAGGGGGCGTTCGAGTCCGTCGCCGGCCGCACGTTCCAGGTCGAGGAGTGGGAGGGGGCCGTCGTCGACCGGACGCTCGGCCGCCGGACCTTCCGACGCCTCTCGCCCGACGAGGTGGGCGGCGGCTCCTAGAAGAGGTTCGCGACGACCCGCACGCCGACCAGAGCGACGATCGTCAGCGCCACCAGCCACATGACCCATCGCGGCACCGGCGCGCCGTCGTCGTCGATCGGGGCCATCGCAGCCGTCACCTCTGCCTCCAACATGACCTGACGCGCGTCCTCGAGCCGGCCGTTCGGCACCCAGAGCTCGGTCTCGGCGAACTCCCCGACGGTCATCGGATAGGGGCCGAGGGACTCGCCGTGGACCCGAACCTCGATGCCATCGGCCTCCAGGAGCGCGGCGCAGACTCGGGCGGTGGCGACGTCCCCGACGGTGGCGAGGCGTACGAAGCGATCGGATCCGCCCGAGGTGGCGACGTCGGTGACCATGGGGGGATCGTATCCGTGCCGGTGCATTGCGGGCCCGGGGGGTACCCTCGGCGGCCATGGAGCGCCGCATCTTCGGGATGGAGAACGAGTACGGGGTCACCTGCACCCTGCGGGGACAGCGGCGCCTGTCGCCCGACGAGGTGGCCCGCTACCTCTTCCGACGCGTGGTCTCCTGGGGCCGATCGTCCAACGTCTTCCTCGAGAACGGCTCGCGGCTCTACCTCGACGTGGGGAGCCATCCGGAGTACGCAACCCCCGAATGCGACTCGCTGTACGACCTCGTCGCCCACGACAAGGCGGGGGAGCGGGTCCTCGAAGGACTCCTCGGGTCCGCCGAACAGCGGCTCGAGGAGGAGGGCATTCGCGGGCAGGTCTTCCTCTTCAAGAACAACACCGACTCCGCTGGCAACTCCTACGGCTGCCACGAGAACTACCTCGTGAGCCGCCAGGGAGACTTCCAGCGGATCATCGACACGCTCATCCCCTTCTTCGTGACGCGTCAGATCTTCGCCGGCGCCGGGAAGCTGCTGCAGACGGCGAGGGGGCCGGTCTTCTCGATCGCCCAGCGAGCCGAGCACATCTGGGAGGGCGTCTCGTCGGCGACGACGCGCAGCCGCCCCATCATCAACACCCGCGACGAGCCCCATGCCGACGCCGAGCGATATCGGCGCCTGCACGTCATCGCCGGGGACTCCAACATGTCCGAGTACACGACCTTCACGAAGGTCGGCACCACGGTGGCGCTCCTCCAGATGCTCGAGGACGAGGTGGTCTTTCGGGACCTCACCCTCGAGAACCCGATCCGGGCCATTCGCGAGATCAGCCACGACCTGACCTGCCGTCGCAAGGTCCGGCTGGCGAACGGGCGCGAGCTGTCGGCGCTCGACATCCAATGGGAGTACCTCGAACGGGTGCTCAGGTACGCCCGCTCGCAGGGCTTCCCGCCCCAGGTGCAGCTCGCCGTGGAGCACTGGGAGCACCTCCTCACCGGTCTCGAGAAGGACCCCTTCAGCCTGCGGCGCGAGTGCGACTGGGTGGCGAAGTACCACCTCGTCGAGGACTACCGGGCCAAGCGCGGCGTGCCGCTCTCCGATCCGCGCCTCGCGCTCATCGACCTCTCGTACCACGACGTGACCCGGGAGCGGGGCCTCTACTACCTGCTACAGCGGCGGGGTCTCATGGAGCGGGTCGTGACCGACGGCGACGTGAACCGGGCACTGCTCACCCCGCCCCAGACGACGCGGGCGCGGCTGCGGGGCGAGTTCATCAAGGCGGCGAAGGCCCGCAAGCGCGACTTCACGGTCGACTGGGTGCACCTCAAGCTCAACGACCAGGCGCAGCGGACCGTCCTGTGCAAGGACCCCTTCAAGGCGGTCGACGACCGCGTGGAGAAGCTCATCGCCAGCCTGTGATCGCCGACCGGAGGCCGGCCGGCCTGCTTTCACGCGTGTGATTCGTTCGATACGCTCGACGTCGCATGCAGCGTGTCATCGAACGCATCCTCAACCTCCTCGCGTTCCTCCTCACGGTGGAGCGCCCGGTCACCGCCGAGGAGATCCGCTTCACGGTGGCCGGATACGACCAGGAGGGCGACGACGCCTTTCGCCGGACCTTCGAACGCGACAAGGAGCTGCTCCGCCGTCTCGGGATCCCCCTTCGCCTCGAACCCCTCGACGTCTGGGACACCCAGGACGGCTACGTCGTCGACCGCGACGAGTACGCGCTGGCGGATCCGGGCCTCACCGACGAGGAACGCGCCGCGCTCTGGCTGGCCGCCCAGGTCGTCCGTCTCGGGGGACAGGCCCCGGGCAGCGGAGCGATCCTCAAGCTCGGAGGCGCGCCCGCAATGGCCGGCGGTGAGCCACTGGCAGCCGACCTGGGAGCCGATGCCGACCGGCTGGCGGACCTCTTCACCTCCGTGACGGAGCGTCGCGTGCTGCGGTTCGACTACCGCGACCGCGCCCGGCGCCTGGAGGCCTACGGCATCGTGCACCGGCGGGGCCACTGGTACGTGGTCGGGCGGGACCGCGACGTCGACGCGATCCGGGCCTATCGCGTCGACCGCATGGTCGACCCCACACCGGGGGAGACCACCGGCGCCTACGAGCGTCCCGACGGCTTCCGGCCCGGCGACGCCCTCCCGGAGGCGCCCTGGGAGGCCGGTGGCGAGGACCTCGAGGTGGAGGTCCGCTTCGACGCCGACGTCGCGTGGTGGGCCCGGAGGCAGCTGACCGACGACGCCGTGGTGGCCGAGGACGACACGGGGATCTCCGCACGGCTCCGCGTGGCGAACCTGGATGCGTTCGTCGGCTGGCTCATCGGGTTCGAGGACCGCGCCGAGATCGTCGATCCGCCGGAGGTCCGCGATCGCTTCGTCGCCCACGTGGCGGGATCCCGATGACGAGCCCCAGGACGGCCGAGCGGCTCTCGCGCATCCTGGCGATGCTGCCGTGGGTGATCGCCCACCCCGGCGCCTCCGTCGACGAGGTCTGCGAGCGGTTCGGGTACACACGCTCCACCCTCGTGAAGGACCTCGAGCTCGTGTTCGTCTGCGGGCTGCCGGGGTACGGCCCGGGTGAACTCATGGACGCCTGGATCGACGAGGACGAGGTCGTCGTCGATGCCGCCGACTACTTCGACCGCCCGGTCCGCCTGACACCCGCCGAGGCCCTCATGATGCTCGCCGGTGGGATGGCGCTCCGCTCGGCGGGGCTCGGTCCCGCCGCACTGGACTCCGCGATCGACAAGCTGCAGCGGGTCCTCCTCCCCGAGGGCGAGGAACTCGCCGTCGAACTCGAGTCCGAGCCCGACCTGGTGCCGCGCCTCCGGGAGGCCGCCGCCGACCGCCGCCCCGTCGAGATCCGCTACGCGGCGCTGGCGAGCGGACGCGAGACCACCCGCGTCGTCGAACCGTGGACCGTCTTCACCACGCTGGGCAACTGGTACCTGCGAGGGCATTGCCGCCTGGCGGGGGACGAGCGAGTCTTCCGGGTCGACCGCATCCGATCCCTCGACCTCACCGACGGCGGGTTCGAGCCACCCGACGACACCGGCGAACCCGTCGTCCGCTACACCCCCGGCGTCGACGACGTCACCGCCGTCATCGAACTGCGCCCCGAGGCATCGTGGGTGGCCGAGTACTACCCCGTGGAGATCGTCGAGACGAGCCCGGCGGGAACCGTGGTCGAGTTCAGCGCCACCGATCCGGCGGTGGCGGCCCGGCTGCTCCTCCGCCTCGGCGACCGGGCGGACCTGCGGGAGGGCGACGACGTCGCCGCCGCCCTCGACGACCTCCGTCGCCGCATCCTCGCCCGCTACGGCTGACCCACGCCCCTCCCTGCATGGCCCGAAGTGACTACCCGGGGAATGGTCATTCAGGGCACCCCGGGACGCCCCGATACAGCCTCAGACAGTCACGACGAGCCGTTCCAGGAAGAACTGCCATGACGACGATCCGCACATCGTGCGTGCTCTGCGGTGACGTGGAGCTGGTCCCCGGGGACCTCCAACTCGAACTCACCTCGATCGACGGCACCGGGTCCTATGTCTTCGAATGCCCGCACTGCGAGGAGTCGCAGCGCCGACCCGCCAACCATCGAGTGGTCAGCATCCTGCTCGCCACGGGCGTCGCCTACGAGGTCGTCGAGGATTCGGAGCCCATCACCGAGGGCGAGATCCAGGCCTTCCGCGACCTCCTCGACAGCACCGATTGGGAACGCCAGCTCAAGAGCTGACTGGACTATCGCCCCGCTCCGCTCGGGGCGTTCCGGGCCACGCAGGCCGAGTCACTCCGGTCTGACGCGAGTGTCTGGGGTGTCGAGTGCTGCCGCCGCGGGGTGCGGTTCTCGTCCCGCTCCGCTCGGGGCGTTCCCTGCCTCCTCCCCAGCCGACTTCGGCGGCTGACGCCGGCGAACAGACGCCGGTCGGCCCTCCTCCAGAGGCGGGGCCCCTGCCCCGCCCGGCCGTTCCTGCGCAGCAGGGTCGGCACTGTCTTCCGCTCCGCTCGGGAGCGGTGCCGGGTGCTGCCGCCGCGGCCCTCGGTCGGCCGAACACACGCCGCTCGCCGCTCCTCCGGATACCACCCTGCGGCCTACGATGACCCCATGTGGAGCGTCAGCCCCGCCGAGATGGTGACGATCGCCATCGTCGCCCTCCTCGTCTTCGGCCCGCGGCGCCTCCCGGAGATCGCTCGCAAGGCGGGGCGCATGGCCCGCGACCTGAAGAACGCCGCCGCCGACCTGCGCAGCGACCTCGAACGCGAGTACGGCGAGTCGCTGCAGCCCCTCGAGGACGCTCGACGGGAGATGCGCACGACCATGCAGGCCCTCGAGGAGGCGGGCGAACCGCTGCGCGATCTGCCACGCCCGCAGCACAGGACCCGGCCGGCACCCTCCGCCGACGGCTCCGGCGAGGACGCGTGACCGAGACGCGCCAGCCCATCCTGGAGCATCTGGAGGAGCTCCGGAACCGCCTGTTCAAGGCGGCGATCGCCGTCGTCGCCGGGGCGATCGTGGCCTTCGTCTTCCGCGACTGGATCTTCGAGGTGCTCACCCGCCCCTACGAGGAGGTGGTCGCCGACCGTGACCTCGCCTTCTTCCGGCCCACCGAGGCCTTCTCGCTCTTCATGCGCCTCTCGTTGTTCGGCGGCTTCGTGCTGGCGAGTCCGGTGGTGATCTACCAGCTCTGGGCCTTCGTGTCGCCGGGCCTGAACCGCCGGGAGAAGCGGTTCATCGTGCCCATCTCCCTGGCGCTCACGATCCTGTTCCTGGCCGGGATCGCGATGGGGTATTGGTCGCTGGAGCGGGGGCTCGGGTTCCTCCTGGACTTCGGCGAGGGGCAGCTCGAACCGACCATCGGCGGTGACTTCTACCTCTCGTTCGCCCTGCGGTTCCTCCTCGTGTTCGGGCTGGCGTTCGAGTTCCCGGTGTTCCTCTTCGCCGCGGCGGTGGTCGGGATCGTCGACCACCACGCCCTCAAGCGCGGCCGCCGGTGGGCGGTACTGCTGATCGTCACGATCGGTGCCGTGGTGACCCCCAGCGGCGACCCTCTCACGCTGCTCCTGCTCTCCGTCCCGCTGTACGTCTTCTACGAGTCCACCATCTGGATCGTGCGGTTCACGGTCGGCCGGCGGCGATGACCGGTCCGGCGACCGCGCATCTCGAGGGGCTGGACTTCGCCGCCGACGCCTTCCAGCGTGACGCCGCCGCCGCCATCGACGCGGGGCGGTCGGTCGTCGTGACCGCGCCGACCGGGGCGGGCAAGACCATCGTCGCGGAGTCCGCCATCGCGCGGGCCCTCGCGTCGGGTCGGCGGGCGTTCTACACGACGCCGATCAAGGCGCTCTCCAACCAGAAGTTCGGCGACCTGCGAGCCGCGCACGGCGACCACCGCGTCGGACTCCTGACGGGCGACAACTCCATCAACGGCACCGCACCGATCGTGGTGATGACCACCGAGGTCCTCCGCAACATGATGTACGCCGACAGTCCCGACCTCGAGGACGTCGCCGTCGCCGTCCTCGACGAGGTCCACTACCTGCAGGACCGGGCGCGTGGCGCCGTCTGGGAGGAGATCATCATCCACCTCGACCGGACCGTGCAGCTGGTGTGCCTGTCGGCGACGATCGCCAACCCCACCGAGTTCGCCGCATGGGTGGAGACCCGTCGCGGCCCGACGACCCTCGTCGTGGAGACCGAGCGACCCGTTCCCCTCGAGTCGACGTACCTGATACGGGACACGTGGGAGGGGAACCGACTCCGGCTCATGCCGGTGTTCGACACGCGCGGCCGGCCGAACCCCCGGCTCGAGTCGATGACGTCGGCCGGCGGGCGCCGGGCCCGCCGCTACGCCACACCCCGCCGCTTCGAGACCTGTGAGATGCTCGCCGACCGGGGCCTCCTCCCGGCGATCTTCTTCATCTTCTCCCGAGCGGGCTGCGAGGCCGCG
>JAWVYO010000028.1:0-27184 GCA_033722675.1 Acidimicrobiia bacterium
CGTCCCTACGACCCCGAACGCGACTTCGACGCCGTCGTCCGAACGTGGCGGGAGATCGGCTGGATCGACACGAGCGACGACCAGCGCGCCTCGCTGGGTCACTTTCTCGAGGTCGGGCACTCGGCGGTGGGCGTCGTGGACGGTGACGCCGAGTGTCTCGTCCACTGGACGCCGGGAACGCTCCGCCACACCGACACCGACCTGCCGTTGTGCGGCCTCACGGCCGTGACGACGAGCCGGGTGGCCCGCAAGCTCGGCCTGGCGACGGCACTGACGGCCCGGGCGCTCGTCGAGGGGATCGACGCGGGCGCCGCAGTGGCGGTGCTCGGCATGTTCGAGCAGGGGTTCTACGACCGGTTCGGCTTCGGGACCGGTCCGTACGAGCATCGGGTCCGGTTCGATCCCCGGTCCCTCGACGTCGACATGCTCTACCGGCCACCCGTCCGGGTGACCCCCGACGACTGGGAGGACGTCCATGCGGCCCTCCTCCGTCGGCACCGCGACCACGGGTCGCTCACGCTCGACCCGCCGGGGATCGCCCGGGCCGAGCTCGGGTGGATCGAGAACCCCTTCGGCCTCGGGTACCGCGACGAGTCCGGCGAGTTGACCCACTTCGTGATGGGGCCCGCCAAGGGCGAGCACGGTCCGTACCGGATCTGGCACCTCGCCTACCGTGACACGGCCCAGCTGCTCGAACTGCTGCGCATGCTGCGGGAACTGGGCGACCAGGTGGCGTCGATCGACATGATGGAGCCGCCCGAGATCCAGCTGCAGGACCTGGTGCGACAGCCGATTCGTCGCCGGATCATGTCGGCGAAGTCGGAGCACGAGCTCACCACGACCTCCCTGGCGTTCTGGCAGCTCCGCATCCTGGATCTCGAGGCCTGCGTGGCGGCCCACCGCTGGCGGGGCCCCGAGGTCGTCTTCGACCTCACCCTCGACGATCCGCTCGGCGGCCTCGTCGACGGCGCCGGCATCGCCGGGGATTACACGGTGACCGTCGCCGACCCGGCCACGGTCGAGCCCGGTCACCGCGGCGACGTTCCTCGGCTTCGGGCGTCGGTGAACGCCTTCTCGCGGCTGTGGTTCGGGGTGCGGTCCGCGAGCGCCCTGGCCGTCACCGACGACGTCGCGGCACCCGCGGACCTGCTGGCGGCCCTCGACGAGTCCCTGCGGCTGCCGCCGCCGAGACTCGGATGGTTCATCTAGCGAACCGGAACCCGACCGCGGCGCCGGCGAGGGCGCCGGCGGGGATCAGCACGACCTTCGTCATCGCCGCCGCGGCCAGGTCGCCGAAGCCGTTGTCGGGCGACAGCGCGATCCAGAGGAGGCCGACGAGCAGCGCAAAGCCGGCGCCCGAGAGCGCGCCGACGAGGATCCCGAGGATCCGGCGGTGGGTGGGGATGGCGGAGGTGGACATGTCGCTCGCTTTCGGGGACGTCGGCGCCCTGCCGACCGTCGCGTCGCTTCGACGCCGGCCCCCGGCCGCCGGTTCCCGGACCCGGCGGGCGGGGTAGCCTCACCGGGCCATGCGTCCCGACGACCTCGACCGTTTCGCCACCCCGTCCGACCCCCGGATGCACCCCGGCGGCCGCCGTGTGGCCTTCGTGGTGTCGCGGATGAACCTCGACGAGGACCGCTACGACCGGTCCATCTGGCTCTGGGACGGTGAGGCGGCCCGGCCCTTCACCCACGGTCCCGGCGACACCCGCCCCCGGTGGTCGCCCGACGGGACCCGGCTCGCCTTCCTGCGGACCGGGACGGAGGACGGGGCGGTGCCCCAGGTCGCCGTCATGCCGGTGTCGGGGGGCGAGGCGACGGTCCTCACCGACTTCCCCCTCGGCGCCCGCGAGGCGGAGTGGTCGCCCGACGGGACGCGCCTCGCGGCCGTCGGCGCGTCGTGGACGGACGACTGGGCCGACCTCGACGACGCCGAGCGGGCGCGCCGTCCCCGGCGCATCCGCCGCTTCGGGTACCGCTGGGACGACGTCGGCGCCCTCTTCGACAAACGGACCGACGTCTATCTCGTCGACCCCGACGGCCACGCCGACCCGGAGGCACTCACCGGCGGCGACGTCCACGACGGAGGGGTCGCCTGGCGGCCAGACGGGCGGGCGGTCGGGTTCCTGAGCGCCCGCCACGAGCGGCGGTACCTCGACGGTGCCACCCAGGCCTGGGAGGTGCCCGTCGACGGGGGCGAGCCGATCGCGCTCGTCGAGCCCGGGTGGTGGGGGTCGCTCTCCTACGCCCCCGACGGGGTGCCCCACCTCCTCGGCATCCCCGATCCCGACGCCTACCCGGCGATCAGCCGCGTGTGGCGCCTCGGCCCCGACGGTCCGGTGGAGATCGCATCCGACGTCGACCGCAGCTTCGTCGCGCCCGCGCCGCCCATCGCCCCCGCCGGCCCGCAGTGGGTGGGCGACGACCGGTTCGTGTCGGTGCTCGAGGACCGGGGACGGGTCCGGGTGGTCGGCGTCACGATCGACGGCGAGGTGACGGACCTCGTCGGCGGCGACCGCGTCGTCACGGGGGCCTCACCGAACGTCGACGGCAGCGTCATCGCCTTCGTCGCCTCCACGCCCACCGATCCCGGCGAGCTGTACGTGTGGGAGGACGGGACCGAGCGGGTGGTGACCGACATCAACGCGACGTTCCGCCGGGAGGTCCCGCTCGTCGCCCCGGAGCCCTTCACCGTGACCTCCGACGGCGTCGAGATCGACGCCTGGGCCGTGCTCCCCGACGGCGACGACCGGGTCCCGCTCCTCCTCAACATCCACGGGGGCCCGGCGACGCAGTTCGGGTACGGCTTCTTCGACGAGTTCCAGGTGTACGCGGCCGCCGGGTACGGAGTGATCGCCTGCAACCCCCGGGGCTCCAGCGGCCGCGGCCTCGAGTTCGTGCGCGCGCCGGTGGGCCGGTGGCACGAGGAGCGTCCGCCGGACCTGCGTGACGTCCAGGCGGTCGTCGACGCGGCCCTCGACCGGTTCGACCGGCTCGACGACGACCGGCTCGGCATCATGGGGGGCTCCTACGGCGGGTTCCTCACCGTGAAGATCCTCGGCGTCGACGACCGCTGGGCCAGCGCCGTGCCGGAACGGGGCCTCTACACCTTCATGTCCTTCGCCGGTACGTCCGACATCGCCCACACCTTCCCGAGGCGCTACCTGGGGGACTGGTCCTACGACGACTGGACGATCCTCTGGGAGTCCAGTCCGCTGTCGCGGGCGCATCGGATCGACACGCCCTGTCTGATCGTGCATTCGGAGGGCGACTGGCGGTGCCCGATCGAGCAGGCCGAGCAGTTGCATTCGGTGCTCGTCGCCAACGGCGTCGAGGCCGAGATGCTCCGGTTCCCGGGGGCCTCGCACGAGCTGTCCCGCTCCGGCAAGCCCACCTGGCGGAAGGAGCGATTCGAGGCGATCCTCGACTGGCACGGACGTCATCTCGCGGATGTGACAACATAGGGCGCCATGGAACCGGTCACCTACATCTGGATGGACGGTGAGCTCGTCCCCTGGGACGACGCCAACGTCCACGTCCTCGCCCACGGACTGCACTACGGCACGGGCGTCTTCGAGGGGATCCGCGCCTACGAGGCGAAGGGCGGCACCGCCGTGTTCCGCCTCACCGAGCACATGGAGCGCCTCGTCGCCTCCGCGAAGTCCTACCGGATCCCCCTCGAATGGACCGCCGACGAGCTGTCGAAGGCCGCGCTGGAACTGCTGCGCGTCAACGAGCTGTCCGCCGGCTACGTACGCCCCCTCGTGTTCTACGGCACGGGGTCGATGGGCCTCAACCCCGCCGGGGCCGAGGTGAAGACGATCATGGCGTGCTGGGCGTGGGGCGCCTACCTCGGCGAGGAGGGTCTCGAACGCGGGATCCGCGTGGCCACCTCGTCGTGGCGCCGTATCGACCACGCCAGCCTGATCCCCAACGCCAAGGGGACCGGGGGCTACCTCAACAGCGTGCTGGCGAAGCAGGAGGCGTTGGCGGGCGGATACGACGAGGCGCTCATGCTCAACGCGGCGGGGTACGTCGCCGAGGGCAGCGGGGAGAACCTCTTCCTCGTCAAGAACGGCGTGGTGAGCACGCCGCCGTGGCTGGCCGGATCGCTCGACGGGATCACCCGTGGCACCGTCATCGAACTGCTCACCGACGACGGGATCGAGGTCGTCGAGACCGATCTCGTCCGTTCCGACTGCTTCCACGCGGATGAGGCCTTCTTCACGGGCACGGCCGCCGAGGTGACGCCGATCCGCGAGATCGACGACCGCCCCGTGGGGACCGGCGAGCCGGGACCGGTGACGAGGCGCGCCCAGGATCTCTTCGCCCGGGCGGTCCGCGGCGAACTCCCCGACTACGACCACTGGCTGGAGTACGTCTGACGATGGGCCAGCAACCGAACATCGAACTCGGCCTCGCCGACCTCCCGAGACCCACGCCCCACCCCGGTGCGCCGCGGCGGTGGAAGCCGAAGCGGCCCGGCGAACTCGGCGGGCCCGACGAGGTCCCCTGGGGCGGCGCGTTCGGCACGATCGGCCCCGACACCGGCTACGCACTGAAGCTGCTCGCCCAGCGGGACATCCCCGTGGGGCCCGACGAGAACCACCACAACGTCGAGGTCGCCCTCGCCACCCTCATGGGCGCCCGCGCCTCGCACTACGGACGAGCGCCGGTCATCGAGGACGCCGAGGTCGCCGAGGTCCTCCTCGGCCTCGGCCGGGGGGACGCCGCCACCGACGAACGCCGCCGGACCATGACGGCGAACATCGGCCACGACCGCGCCAAGCGGCGCGCCCTCGTCGCCGCCGTGGACCGCGACGACCTCGCCGCCGACCCGGCGGACCTGCGTCGCCGCGCCGAGGCGGGCGAACGATTCATCGACTCGTGACGTCGTCGCTCCGATCCGTCACGGGGACGGTCGTCCCGCTGCCCGGCGGCGCCCGGATCCCGCCGTACCACATGCCCTGGTGCTTCGGGTGCGGGCCCGAGAACGACCAGGGCCTCGGGTTGTCGGCTCGCATCGAGGGCGACAAGATCGTCGCCGACCTCCGCTTCGCCCCCCGGTTCCAGGGCGGACCCGGTCTCGTCCACGGCGGTGCCATCTCGGCCTTCTTCGACGACCTGATGGGGTTCGTCCCCGTCGCCCATCACGCGCCCGCCGTCACCGGCCGCATCGAGATCGATTTCCGCAAACCCATCCCCCTCGGCATGACGCTGCGGGGCGAGGCGTGGCTCGCCGCCCGCGACGGTCGCAAGCTGCACGCCGAGGCCATCGGCGCGGACCAGGAGGGGGTCGTCCACGTCGAGGCCCGCGCCCTGTTCCTCGGGGTCGGTGTCGAGCACCTGCTCCAGGCGTTCGGCGACATGCCCGCCGAGCAGCGCGAACGCCTCTCCTCCTTCCGGTCCGACGAGTACTACCCGTGAGGTCCCGATGAAGATCGTCCGTGTCGCGCTCGCCGACGACGAGATCGCCTACGGGGCGGTCGAACCGGAGGGCATCCGCGTCCACCGGGGCACCCCCTTCGTGGCCTGGGAACCCACCGAGACCCTCATCCCCTTCGCCGAGGCGCACCTCCTGGCGCCCGTGTTCCCGACGAAGGTGGTGTGCGTCGGACGCAACTACGTCGACCACGCAGCCGAGATGGGCGCCGACGTGCCCGACGAACCACTCATCTTCCTGAAGCCGTCGACGTCGGTGATCGGGCCAGGCGCCCCCATCGTGCTCCCCCCGGACACCGACGAGGTCCACCACGAGGCGGAGCTCGCCATCGTCGTCGGCACGGTGGCGCGCAACGTCGCAGCCGAAGACGCCGGCGCCCACATCCTCGGCTACACGGTGGGCAACGACGTGACCGCGCGCGACATCCAGCGCCGGGAGCAGCGCTTCACCCGGGCCAAGGGCTTCGACACCTTCTGCCCCCTCGGGCCGGCGATCGAGACCGAGATCGACCCGCTCGAAGGCCTGTCCATCCGCTGTCACGTCGACGGCGAACTCCGTCAGGAGGGCACGACCACCGACATGGTCTTCGGTGTCGCCGAGATCCTCGCCTTCGTCAGCCGGGTCATGACGCTGCTCCCGGGCGACGTGATCCTCACCGGCACGCCCGACGGCGTCGGGCCCCTGCTGCCCGGCGACGTGGTCGAGGTGGAGATCGAACGGATCGGCAGCCTTCGCAACCCGGTGGTGGCGCGATGACCGTCCGGGTTCGCTTCGCCCCCTCGCCCACCGGCTACCTCCACGTCGGCGGAGCGAGGACGGCGCTGTTCAACTGGCTCTTCGCCCGGGGCCGCGGCGGCACGTTCATCCTCCGTTCCGACGACACCGACACCGAGCGCAGCACCGCCGCCTTCCAGGAGGACATCCTCGAGTCGATGCGGTGGCTCGGCCTCGACTGGGACGAAGGCATCGACGTCGGCGGCGACGAGGCGACGTACCGGCAGAGCGAGCGGCTCGAGCGGTACCGCGAGGTCGCCGACGGCCTCCTCGACGCCGGAGATGCCTATCGCTGCTTCTGCACCCCCGAGGAGCTCGACGAACGGCGGAAGCAGGCCATGGCCGAGGGGAGTGCCCCCGGCTACGACGGGCGCTGCCGCGAGCTCGACCCCGCCGAAGCGACGAGACGCGTCGAGGCCGGCGAGGCGGCTTCCGTCCGTCTGGCCGTGCCCCGGCCCGGCGAGACCGTCTTCGACGACATCGTGCGCGGCGAGGTCCGTTTCGACCACGCCAACGTCGACGACTTCGTCATCCTCCGATCGAGCGGCATGCCGACATACCACCTCGCCTCCTCCGTCGACGACGCCGACTTCCGCATCACCCACGTCGTACGGGGAGAGGATCTGCTGTCGTCGACCCCCAAACACATCCTCATCGGGGAGGCGCTGGGCGGCACCGACATCCGCTACGCCCATCTGTCCCTCCTCCAGGGGCCCGACGGGCGCAAGCTCAGCAAGCGGCACGGCGACACGGCGATCAAGGCCTACCGGGAGGCCGGGTACCTCCCCGAGGCGATGCGCAACTACCTGGCGCTGCTCGGCTGGTCGCCCGGAGACGACGAGACCGTCGTCACCCTCGACGAGATGGTCGAACGGTTCGGCCTCGACGCCGTGTCCAAGAACCCCGCGGTCTTCGACACGGCGAAGCTCGAATGGATGAACGGCGTCTACATCCGCGAGCTCGGCCTCGACGACTTCGTCGACCGGACGGTGCCCCTCGTCGAAACCCTGGTCGGGAGGAGCCTCGACGCCGACGACCGCGCCACGTTCGTCGAGATCGCCCCCCACGTCCAGGAACGAGCCAAGCTGCTCCCCGAGGTCGCCGACCAGGTGCGCTTCCTCTTCGTCGACGCCGTCGAGTACGACGAGACGTCGTGGCAGAAGGTCATGACCGCCCCCGAGGCCCGGATCGCCCTCGACGGCGCCCTCGCCCGGCTCGGCGACCTCGACCCCTGGTCCGTGGACGGCGTCGAAGCCGCACTGCGGGAGATGCTGGAGGAGTACGGGCTCTCCGCACGCAAGGGATTCCAGTCCCTCCGCGTCGCGGTCAGCGGTTCCAGCGTGAGCCCGCCGCTCTTCGAGAGCATCGCCGCCCTCGGCCGGGCGCGGACGCTCGACCGCCTCCGCGCGGCCTTCCAACGCCTCTGAGACGGAGAGTTGCCTAGGGCGCGCGCCGTTCGTATCCTGGCGGTCCCTTCGGGGGTGGTGTAATTGGCAACACAGCGGGTTCTGGTCCCGTCGTTGGGGGTTCGAGTCCTCCCCCCCGAGCGAGACGATTGCACCGCAATCGCTCACGGCCCCGTCGTCTAGTGGCCTAGGACGCTGGCCTCTCAAGCCAGTAACGCCGGTTCGAATCCGGTCGGGGCTACCACATCTATTTCCCGGGCCGACTTCGGTCGGCCTGCGGCCGCCCGAACAGGCGCCGGTCGGCCCTCCTCCGGAGGCGGGGCCCCTGCCCCGCCCCGGCCGTTCTGCGCGGTGCGGGTCGTGGGGCCGGTGCGGTGGGGGTGTGTTCCGGGCCGACTTCGGTCGGCCTGCGGCCGCCCGAACAGGCGCCGGTCGGCGCCTCCCCTTCGGGCGGAGCCCGTCCCTCCCCCGCACCTACACTCGCTCGATGCCGACGGAGCGCCGGATCGTCACCGACGACCGGGTGGAGCTGTGGGTGCGCGAGGCCGGCGACCCGGAGGATCCGACGGTGCTGTGCTGCCACGGTGGACCGGGAATCGGCGACTACCTCGACGGGCTCGAGCGGCTCCTCCTCCCCGGCGTCCGGGTGGTTCGCTGGGACCAGCGGGGCTCCGGGCGGTCCGGCCCGAGCGGACCGTTCACGATCGAACGGTTTCTCGCCGACCTGGCGGCCGTGCGCGCCGCGTGTGCCCCGGGCCCGTTCGTGCTGCTCGGGCACTCCTGGGGCGCCGATCTGGCCCTTCGGTACGCCGAACGCGCCCCCGAGGGGTTGGAAGGCCTCGTCTACGTCGATGGCACCGGGCTCGAGTGGCGCCGGTACGAGGCGGACCACCACCGGGCGAAGGCGGCGCGGCTGGGCTCCGAACGGGGGGCGCGGTTCCAGCGACTGCGCGCCCGCGAGCGGACGGCCCGCGAGGACGTCGAATATCTGCGACTCCAGATCGCGAGCGACCTGCACGACCCCGGCGACACCGATCTGGTCGAAGCGCAGCTGGAGCGCGACCTCCGGCATCCGATGAGCGGCGACGCGAACGCGGGGATCAACGCCCAGAGCTTCGCCGAAGACCACGACGACCGCCGGGCGCGGGTCCGCGCGGTGCCGTGTCCGGTGCTCGTGATCCACGGCGCATCCGACCCGCGCCCCGTCGAGGCGCTCGACTCGCTCCTGGCGGAACTCGACGAGACGGAGCTCCTCGTCGTCGAGGGGGCCGGGCACACGCCCTGGCTCGAGCGACCCGAGGTGGTCGTCTCCGCCGTTCGCGAGTTCGTCGCCGCCCGGCTCGGGTGAGCGGGGGTGACGGGCGTACCATCGATGCGATGACCTTTCGCTTCGGAGCCGCCCTCAGCACCCTCGAGGACCCGCACGCCGCCCTCGACGAGGTCGCCACCCTCGCCTCGGCTCCCCTGAGCGACACGCCCCACCTCGCCGTGGCCTTCGCCACCCCGCACCACGCCGGGATCGCCGACGATCTCGCCGCCCGCCTCGCAGATCTCGTCGGCGAGCAGGGCACGTCGATCGGGGCGATCGCCGATGGCGTGATCGGCGGGTCCCGGGAGGTCGACGACGGCCCTGGTCTGTCGCTGTGGGTGGCCCGGCTGCCGGGGGTGGACGTCGTCTCGTCGCACCTCGAGGCGGTGCGGACGCCCGAGGGCGTCGCCGTCGGAGGGTGGTCGCAGCCGGTGGAGCCCCACGGGGTGATCCTCCTCGCCGACCCGTTCACCTTTCCCGCCGGGAGCTTCGCCTCGACGCTCGGCGAGCGGGGCCTCCCCGTGGTCGGCGGTCTCGTCAACGGCGGGGGACCGGGCAAGGCGGTGCTCGTCCGCAACGGCGAGGTCCACCGGCGCGGCGCCGTGTCCGTCGCCATGGGAGGCGAGGTCGACTTCCGCACCGTCGTCTCCCAGGGCTGTCGACCGATCGGTGCCCCGGCCGTCGTGACCCGGGTGGAGGGCACGACCATCGAGGAGATCGGCGGTCGACCGGCCCTCGAGTACCTCCAGGACATGATCGACACGCTCGACCGGGGGGACCGGCGGCTCGTCGCATCCGGCCTGCAGATCGGTGTCGCCGCCGACGAGTACCGCACGGAGTTCGAGCGGGGCGACTTCCTCGTGCGGGGTGTCGTGGACGCCGACCCCGACGCCGGGACGATCTCCATCGGGGAGCACGTCGCCGTGGGTCAGACCGTCCAGTTCCAGGTGCGGGATCCCGACGGAGCCGACGAGGACCTCCGCGCCCTCCTCGCCGGTGAGCCGACCGGCACCGGCGTGCTCATCTTCTCGTGCAACGGGAGGGGGTCGCGGTTCTTCGGCCGTCCCGACCACGACGCCGCCGTCGTGGACGAGGTCCTGGATCCCGCCGCGGCCGCCGGGTTCTTCGCGGCGGGGGAGCTGGGTCCCGTCGGCGGCGCGAACCACCTGCACGGGTTCACGGCGTCGATCCTCGAGCTGCGGCCCCGCCCGGGTTGATCAGACGTTGCCGTAGACAGGGATCATCGCGCCGTTCATCACGCCGGAGTCGGGGGACGCGAGGAAGTCGATGACCGCGGCGATCTCGCCGGGCGTCGGCCAGTTCACGTAGTCGGCGAAGGGGATCGCTTCGCGGAAGGCCGGCGTGTCGATGAGCGAGGGGAGGATGGCGTTGGCGGTGATGCCGGTGTCGCCGACCTCCTGGGCGATGGACCGGGCCAGGGCGATCACCCCCGCCTTCGCGACGTTGTACATCGCCTGACCGGCGGGCGGCTCGATCGCGGCCCGGCTGCCGACCATCACGATTCGCCCCCATCCGGCCTCCCGCAGGTGGGGGAGGGCCGCCCGGGCGGCGTTGAAGGCGGTGCGGAGGTTGAGGTCGATCATGCGCTCGAACCGGACGTCGTCGGTGTCCTCGACGTCGCGGCCTCCCGCCCACCCGCCGACGAGCGTGGCGAGGACGTTGAAGGGGCCCCACGTCTCGGCGACCTGCTTCATGAACGCGTTCACCGCCTCGGCATCGGTGGCGTCGACGCGGCGGAGGAGGAGCCGATCCTCGTCGAGGCCGAGGACGCTTTCGACCTCGGCTGCCTCGTCGGGGATGAGGTAGGTGGCGGCGATACGGAAGTCGCGGGCGGCGAGGCGGCGGGCCACCTCGCGTCCCAGACCCCCGGTTCCGCCGGTGAGGACGGCGACGGGTTGATCCACTGGGCTGCTTTCTCGGGTTCCGAGAAATCCTACCGCGGTGTTTGGTAGGCTCGGCGGACCCTCGGTGATGACCGACGACGTCGACAGGAGGCTTCGTGGCTGAGATCGTGATGGAAGACCTCGGGAAGATCTACCCGGGCGGTACGCGGGCCGTCGGATCGGTGGATCTCCACATCCAGGACGGCGAGTTCCTCGTGCTCGTCGGGCCCTCCGGATGCGGCAAGTCGACCGTCCTGCGGATGATCGCCGGGCTCGAGGAGATCTCCGAAGGCACGATGCGGATCGGCGACGTGGTCGTCAACGACATCCCGGCGAAGGACCGCGACATCGCCATGGTGTTCCAGAACTACGCGCTGTATCCGCACATGACGGTGTTCGACAACATGGCGTTCGGGCTCAAGCTGCGGAAGATGGACAAGTCGGAGATCGAACGGCGGGTCGCCGAGGCGGCCGAGGTCCTCGAGATCACCGAGCTCCTGCACCGCAAGCCGCGCGCCCTCTCCGGCGGTCAGCGGCAGCGGGTGGCCATGGGCCGCGCGATCGTGCGTGAGCCGAAGGCCTTCCTCATGGACGAGCCGCTGTCGAATCTCGACGCCAAGCTGCGGGTCCAGATGCGGACCGAGCTCGGCAGGCTCCATACCCGCCTGGCGACGACGACCGTGTACGTCACCCACGACCAGGTCGAGGCCATGACGCTCGGGCACCGGGTCGCGGTGCTGAAGGCCGTGTCGCCCAACCGCCCCGACAACCTCCAGCAGGTCGCCCCGCCGGCCGAGCTGTTCCACAACCCCAAGAACCTGTTCGTCGCCGGCTTCATCGGGTCCCCCGCCATGAACCTCGTGTACGGGACGCTGAACGGCGAGGACGGGGCCGTCTACGCCACGATCGGCGAGCAGAAGGTCAAGGTGGATCAGCGGGCACTCGATCGCCACGCCGGCCTCGAGAACCACATGGGCAAGGAGATCGTGATCGGGATCCGGCCCGGTGACTTCGAGGACGAACGGGTCGCCGGCTCCGATCCCGGCGCCACGTTCAAGGCCAAGGTGGACGTGGTCGAGGTGCTCGGCTCCGAGACCTTCGTCCACTTCGAGGTGCCGGTGCGGCCGGTCATCACGCCCGACATCGAGGAGCTCCTCGCCGACACCGGCGCGGATCCGTCGACGCTCGGCAGCACGACGAAGTTCTCCGCCCGCGTCAGCTCGGACGTCATCGTCGAGCCCGGCCACGAATTGAACATGGTCGTGGACACCACGAAGTTCCACTTCTTCGAGCCGCAGTCCGGCGATCGCATCGGGTTCGTCGAGGGCAACGTCCCCTGGCTCGACTGATCGACGACCGACCGCACCATTCCGGCGCCCCCTCCGAGGGGGCGCCGGCGCGTCAGGGCGCCGACACCGATGCGACGATTCCGACGTCGGCGAGGGCATCGAGGAGGTCGCCGGCGCCGATGGCCCCGTCCATCGTCGTCACGCCCGCGGCCACGTGCCCGCCGACCATGCGGTCCGCCAGCGTCGTCGCCGGGAAGGCGGTGGTGCGGGCCAGCGCCGAGAACTCCCCGTCGTGGGTGTCGACGATCACGTGCCGGTGGCGGTGCTCGCCCCGGGCGGCCTCGGTCAGGACGTACACGACGTCGGGCTCCCCGGAGGGCAGTGACGCCTCGAGCGCGGAGATCAGCGCGGCCCGGGGCGCCACCCCCGTCGACGCATCCGGCGTCCGTGAGAACATGCCGAGTTCACGGAGGGCGGCGAACACCCGCCCGTGGCCGGGGTGGCGCAGCGTCTTGTAGTCGAGATCGTGGACACGGCCGGCGAACCGCCGGGGGAGACTCGAGGACCCGCCGGCCGTGTGGAACGCCTCGAAGACGCCGTGGCCGGGGATCTCCACGGTCTCGAACCCGGTGAGGGGCTCGACCTCGGCGGGGCGGCCGTCCACGAGGACGTCACACGGTTCGTCGTACTCGTTCAGGAGACCCTCGGGGTTGAAGGCGAGCTGGTAGCCCAGCGTTCCCCGGGGTTCGGCCGGAAGGGCGCCCACCCGCAGGATCACTCGGTCGACGGGTCCCGGCCCGACGGCTTCGACGTCGGCCACCGCCAGGACGTTGGCGAGACCCGGCGCCAGTCCGCAGTCCGGCACGATCGAGACCCCTGCGACGCGTGCCCGGTCGTCGAGTTCGAGCTGTCGGCGCACGACGCCCGGATTGCCGCCGAAGTCGCAGTAATGGGTTCGCGTCCGTACGGCTGCTGCTGCGAGGTCGGCCCCGAACCGGTAGGGCACGGCCGAGACGACGACCTCGGCGGATGCGAGCAGGGACTCGACGGCCGCGGTATCGCGCACGTCGAGGGCGGCCGGGGCGAGGCCGAACTCCCCGGCGACGCCGGCGGCGACCTCGGCGTCGGCGTCTGCGACGGTCACGTCGTGGCCGCGACGGGCCAGATCCCAGGCCGCAGCCCGGCCGACCACCCCGGCGCCGAGGACGACGGCGCGGCTCACGGCGTCAGCCGCTTGAAGGCCTCGGCGGGGCCGAGTCCGACCGCCGCCCCGACCTCGTCGACCCAGGCGACGATCCGCTCGCGGAAGGCCCGCTCGGCGTCCCCGCCCTGCTCGGCGCCGCCCATCGTCGTCTCGCCCTGGCTGGCGTGACAGAGGAGGGCAGCGATCTTGTCCTCGACGTGGCCGTCGATCGCCTCCCAATGATCGGGATCGTCGGCGGACCACAGCAGGATCGCGCCGGGACGGTGGGCGGTCAGCTCGCCCTCGAGCTGATCCGGGAAGGCGCGGGGCTCACGGGCCGCGACCACGCCGTCGACCGCCAGCAGCCCCGTCGCCCGATGGTCGGGGTGCAACTGGTACCGCTGCCACGGGTCGTGGCTCAGGACCACGTCGGGACGGGTGGTGCGGATCCACCGGCACACCGAGGCGCGGAGGGCCATGTCGTACTCGAGCTCGCCGTCGACCTCGCCGAGGAAGGCGATGTCTGCGACCCCCAGGCGATCGGCCGCCGCCCGCTGCTCCCGTCGACGCGCCATGACCAGGTCGTCGATCGATCGATCGGGGTCCCAGCTCCCCTTCGACCCGTCGGTCACGACGAGCATCGTGATGTGGGCTCCCGAGGCGGCCCACTTCGCCAGCGTGCCGCCGGCTCCGAACTCGGCGTCGTCGGGGTGGGCGCCGACGGTGAGCACCCGCGCCGGCCGGGGAAGGGGCTCGGGGGTATCACGCAGTTCGCCGTAGAGGTCGGTCACGCCTCGTCCTCCAGGAACGTCCGGAGCCAGGCTCCGGCGGGGAGCCGGGCGGCGCCGGCCACGTCGGCGGGCGAGTCGATGTCGACACTCGTCCCGGTCGTGACGACGACCCGGCGATCGAGATGGGCCGTGGCCGACAGGTGCCGGCTGAAACTCCCCGGGCCGTAGGCGAACTCCAAGGGTTCGGCGGCGCCGAAGAGGTTCGTCCCACCGTCGCGCGACGGGCACAACACGGCCGCCCCCGGACCGACCGCCTCGCAGACGCGAGCCATGTCGACGGGCCCGATGAGCGGGAGATCGGCGTGGACGATGCACCACGGGCCTCCGTCCGCCTCCTCCACCGCGGCGGCCGCCGCCGCGTTCAGGCCGCGACCCGGGTCGTCGACGATGCGGCACCCCTCGGCGCGCGCCCACGACGCCACGTCCTCGGCCTCGGTGACGACGGCGACGCGGGCGCCGGTGCTGAGCGCGGTGCGGACGACGTGCATGGCGGTCCTGGTGGCGAGTCGCCGCCGGGTGTCGGGGGCGAGGAGGCCGGACAGTCGCCCCTTCGCCAGGTCGAAGGGCTTCACCGGGACCGCGATGAGCATGCGGGAGAGCGTAGACGGCGGAAGGGCCACCGACGCCGGAACCGGTTCCACCCTACGATGGCCCCGTGCAGCGCAAGACGAAGATCATCGCGACCCTCGGGCCGGCGAGCGGCTCGCGTGAGACGATCGGGCGGATGGTGGGCGCCGGTATGGACGTCGCCCGCCTCAACTTCTCCCACGGCACCTACGACACCCATCGCCAGTGGGCCGGGTGGGTGCGCGAGGCCGCCGCGGAGCACGGCCGCGCGGTGGCGATCCTCCAGGACATCCAGGGCCCGCGCATCCGGGTGGGAACCTTCCCCGGCGGGTCGGTCGATCTCACCGCCGGTGAGCGCGTCTCGCTGGCGGACGGCAACGGGCAGGGCGACGAGCACCTCGTCTACGTCCAGCATCTCGCGGCCGCCGATCTGAGTCCGGGGGACCGGGTGCTCCTCGCCGACGGGCTCATCAGCCTCCAGGTCGTCGAGCGGGAGGGTGACCGCGTCTCGGCCGTGGTCCGTGAGGGTGGGTCGCTCGGCGATCACAAGGGCGCCGCGTTCCCCGGTGTCCACCTGGGCCTGCCCGCGATCACGGAGAAGGACCGGGAGGACCTGCAGTTCGGCCAGGAGATCGGGGTCGACATCGTGGCGGCCTCCTTCGTCGAGTCGGGGTCCGACATCACCGCGGTGCGTGAGATCGTCGGCGAGACCCCGGTCGTCGCAAAGATCGAGCGGGTCGCCGCCTACGCCAACCTCGCGGACATCCTCTCCCTCGCCGACGGCGCGATGGTGGCTCGCGGCGATCTCGGCGTGGAACTCGGCTTCGAGCCGCTCCCGCGGGCGCAGAAGGAGATCATCCTCGCCGCGAACGGGGAGGGCCGGATCACGATCACGGCCACCGAGATGCTCGAGTCCATGACGTCGTCCCCGAGGCCGACGCGTGCCGAGGTCACCGACGTGGCGAACGCCATCCTCGACGGCACCGACGCCGTGATGCTGTCGGCGGAGACGGCCGTCGGGAAGTATCCGGTGCGGACGATCGAGGTCATGGCGGCGATCTGCTGCGAGGCGGAGTCCAGTCCCACCTACCCGGCCGGCGGCCACGTCGACTTCGTGGGACCCGACTCGAGTTTCGCATCGGCGATCGCCCAGGCCACCGCCGACACGGCCAACGCCCTCGACCTGGCGACCGTCGTCGCCTTCACCGAGAGCGGGAGCACTGCACAGCTCGTCTCCAAGTACCGGCCCAGGGCGCGGATCGTCGGGTTCACGCCCAACGAGGCGACCTACCGGCGCATGGCGATCATGTGGGGTGTCACCCCCGTCATGTTCCCGCGCCTCGACTCGACCGACGCGATGATCTTCACGGCCGAGGCGACCCTCCTCGAGATGGGGGTCGTCGAGGACCGCGAGCCCATCGCGATGGCGGCGGGGATCCCCCCGAACATCAAGGCGTCGACGAATCTGTTGAAGCTCCACGTCGTGGGCGACGGTGCCGTCGGGATGCCGCGGTGACGACCTCACGGCTGCCGATCGCCACCTGATAGCATCCCCCGCCATGGGTCAGCCGATCGAAGTCCTCCGCACGACCGTCGTCGGTGACGTGCTGATGATCGACACCGACCGGAGCATCACGGGGCAGGACGGCAGCGCCTTCTCCTCGGCCTCCGAGGCCGAGGAGTCCGAGGTGTTCCCCGGTGAGTTGGCGGGCCGTCTGTTCTCCTCCGACGAGGGGATCGACCACGTGTTCGTCGCCTCGAACCAGGTGGTCGTCCGCCGGCCCGCAGGGTGGGACGACGGGTCCGCCGACGAGGCCGCCCGGATCGTGGCGGACTTCTTCGTCTTCTACCGCGACCAGGCCGGGGACTAGCCGCCCGCCGCCACGCGGACCCGCACGACCACCGGCTCGTCGAGGTCCTGGAAGGCGCCCGGATCGGGGGACTGGGAGAACACCGTGCCGACGAGGTCGTCCTGATCGGTGGGCACCGGCTCGCCCTGTTCCAGGCTCAGCCCGACCGCCGTCAGCGCGGCCCGGGCATCGGCGACGGACAGGTTGAGGATGTTGGGCACCGCCACCGGGCACTGGATGGCCGGGTCGTACTCCTCGTGCTCCTCGGGGAGTTCGCACGGGTGGACGGCGATCACCTTGTTGAACGGCCGGTAGCGCCACACCCAGCTCTCGACGGTCTCCTCACCGTCGGGGTACGTGATGGTGCGGAAGACCGTCACGGTCCACCCCTGGTCGCCTTCGTCGACCACCTCCTGGTCGCCCGGGTCGATCGACTCGTCGGGTTCGAAGACCTCCTGGGGCTCGGTGAAGTCGCGGCGGGACGACAGGCCCGCCTCCACGTCGATGCCGCCGTTGTCGCCGTAGAAGCGGACGGTCACCGACGAGTCGTCTGCCTCGGTGTCGATGAGGACGGCGTTCTCGGTGTTGTTGCGGAACACGAGGTCGGGGCTCGGGAAGCCGAGGGTGGCCTCGCGGGCCTCGGGATATCTCGGGAAATACAGGGTGTGGGGCGTGTGCTCGATGTCCTCGAGGCCGGAGAAGAACACGGCGTTGTAGAGGGTGGTCGTGAACTGGCTGACGCCGCCTCCGATGTTCTCGGGGTGGTCGCAGCAGTAGACCTCGTTGCCGATGATCGCCCCGGCCGCCCGGTACCCCTTCTCCTCGGTCCGTCGGCCGACGTGCTCGTTGAGCGAGAAGGTCTCGCCGGGCATCACGATGTGGCCGTCCACGGCCTCGGCGATGAGCTTGATGTTGTGCACCCGGTTGCGCGTCTTCTCGTCGCAGCAGTTCGAGTAGAAGGTCCGGGCCCGATAGAGGAGCTCGCGGATGCCGAGCGCCTCCGCGTCGGCCGTGGTGACCTCGGGCTCGTCGCCGTCGCGGAAGGGGAAGAAGCCGGAACGGGTGACCGACCGCGCCGCGGCCATGACGGCGTCGTCCAGCTGGGCGTCGTCGATGAGGAGGGCGTTGCGTCCCGGGATGATCGTCGGGGTCTCGTCCGGCCGGATGACGATGCGGGCATCGACCGGGTCGGACTCGAGGTCGGCGCGGAGCGGATCGATGTACTCGAGCAGTGGCGTCAGCTGGAAGTACAGGCGGATCGACGGGTTGGCCGGAGCGCCGACGATCTCGGCGTCCAGGGACTCCGCCAGCACCTCGACGGGGATCTCCACCCGGACCTCGGGGACGATCCTGGTCAGTTCGACCGGTCCCGCCAGCAGCCGTTCGGCATCCTCGACCGCGCTGTCGACGTCCTCACGGGTCAGCAGGGGACGGCGGACCGTGGTCGGCACCACCACTGCGGGCCGGTCCAGGTCGAAGAGCGATGCTTCGACGAGCTCCCGGGTGGCCTCCCGATCGATGCCGGTCCCCTGGCGTGGATAGACCGGCGCCGGCGTGGTCCCCACGACGTCCACGTTGCCCTCGAAGGGCGGGTCGTCGATCGTCTGGAGCTCCCATCGGTCCATGAAGTACTCCAGGTAGGTGGGATCCCACGTCCCGCCCACGTCGAGCACCGTCTCGGGACCGCCCCCCAAATTGGAGTACCACCAGCGGATCTGGTCCATGAGCCCCCCGTCCCGGCCGAAGGCCATGGCCTGGGCGAGGAGGGCCTCCTCATCGATCGAGAAACCCACCTCCCACGGGTGGAGCTCGATCTCCTCACCCTCGATGACGACCGGGATGGGGTCGAGGGCGAGCCGATATTCGAGTTCCGCCAGCTCGGCCCGGGCCTCCTCCTCGGTCAGGCCGCCCAGATCGACGTCGACGACGCGTACGGATCCCAGGATCTCGCCGCCGTCCGTGGCGCGATCGATGGCGAACACCGAGGTCACGAGGAGGGCGAGGACCACCGGCGTCAGCGCGGCGATGATGGCGATGCGGAGGATCCGGGGCATGGCGGGGATCGTCGCTCGTGGTGGGCGACGGCCACGCAGTGTACCGGCGGGGTCCGAGCTGGCGGGAGGCTCGCCGGGTCAGGCCGAGCGGTCGAGACGGAGGTCGAAGGGGTCGGCGCCGCCCGTCCCCGGCGGGGCGTCGTGGTCGTCGGGGAGGATGCGCGGACGCTCGATCGGCGGGAACCGGTCCTCGCGTCCCTCGAAGACACGCGCCAGGGCGTCGGCGACGTCGGGGTCGAACTGGCTGCCGGCACACCGTCCGATCTCGGCGACCGCGATGGTCGTCGGGAGGGCCCGCTCATAGGGGCGTTCGCTGGTCATGGCGTCGAAGGCGTCGGCCACCTGCACGATCCGCACGGCGATCGGAAGCGTCCGCCCGTCGATGCCGAAGGGGTACCCGTCGCCGTCGATGCGCTCGTGGTGATAGAGGACGGCCGAGGCCACGTCCCGATGGACGACGTCCGCGACGAGGCGATGCCCCTCCTCGGGATGGGTGCGGACCTCACGCCACTCGGAGCGGCTCAGTCCTGCGGGCTTCCAGAGGATCGCTTCGGCGACACCGAGCTTCCCGATGTCGTGGAGCTGGGCGCCGAGGTGGACCCGATCGACGTCGGCGGCGTCCAGGTCGAGTTCGACGGCGACGGCGACGGCGATGTCGGCGGTCCGCTGGGCGTGGTCCGCCAGGTTCGGGTCCCGCAGCCGGGTGACCGCCATGAGCTTGGCGGCGATGGCCGCCTCGTCCTGGCGCAGGTCGATGGTGAGATCGGTCCCGTCGTCGATCGCCTCGCCGATGGCGGCGCGATCATCCGACGTCCCGGGGGTCGATCCGGGCGAGAACATCCGCAGCGGTCCCTGTTGCGTACGCGGGTCAGCCTACGACCCGGACGGGGCGGACTCGCGGATTTCACCCCGTCCGGCCGAGCTCCCTGGCCAGGTCGTCGACGAGTTCGAGGAGATCCGTCCGCATCCCCGCCAGGCCCAGACGGACGGTCTCGACGGACTTGCCGATCTCGGTGAGGGAGCGCTGGTTGGTCTTGAAGCGTTCCGCCAGTTTCCTGATCCGCTGGATGCGGTCGGCGACGGCTGCGGTGTCCAGCTCCGGGCCCTCCCGTTCGCCGGCCAGCCGTGCCGAGGCGGCAGCCCAGCGCAGCGCCACGTCGAGCATCGTGCCCTCGCCGTCGTCCACGACGAGGATGCGGTCGCCGAACACTCCGAAGCGGCCCACCTCGGCAGGGAAGGCGTCCTTGCCGGCCACGCAGACGGCGATCCGCGCCCCGCGGTTGGCCATGGCGTCGTCGAGCTCGGCCAGGACCCCGTCCCGGCCTGCGAGGGTCAGCGTCGCCTGGTGCTTGGCCTCGACGACGATGCGTTCTCCGCCGTCGAGTTCGACGACGAAGTCGCCCACCGTCCGCTTCGGACCGAGGTCGCCGGGGGTCGTGGACACGCGTTCCACGACGGCGCCACCGAGGGAACGGGCACACCCCCGGAGGCGCTCCTCGACGACGTCCTCGAAGTCGAACCCCTGCCGTGTGCCCACCGCCGCCTCGGCCTCCCGGCCGGCCGCCCGGCCACGGTCCTCGACGATGAGGTCCCGCAGCTCGGTGAAGCCGCGTTCGAGGGTGTCCTGGAGCCGGCCGAACGCCGAACCGTCGGCCTCGGGGTCGAGCGCCGCCCGCAGGCGACGTTCGAGCAGGCCGTCGGGTCCGAGCAGGCCGGTCATCCGGTCGAGGAGCGAGGTGGCGTGGCTGTCGGCGCGGTCGGGGTCGAGCCGGGCGAGGAACTCGTCCCGCCAGCCGCCGAACTCCTCGAGCGCCCGGGCGACGTGGGAGGTGCGACGGGTGGGGTCGAAGCCCTCGGAGAAGGCCGCCGCCCCCTCCTCGAGGAGTCGGGACACCCGCTCCTCCGCCTCGTCGGCGACGGCGCCGAGCGTGGCGCGGACCTGCTCGTCGACCGCGGCGACGTCGAGCCCGGTGCCCATGGTGAGCAGGCCGCGAGCCCCGACGGCGAGCGCCCGGGTGAGCACGGCGGCGTGATCGCCGGGGTCGTGGCGGCGCAGCAGTGCGACGACGGCCCGGTCGGCGACGCGGAGGTGTTCGACGACGGGGCCGTCGGCGTCGACCGTGACTTCGGCGTCGGGCCGCGCGTCCGGTCGGGCGTGAGCGGGGATGGAGTGGACGGTCATGGCGTTCACCGTACGACGGGGGTGTGACATGTTTTCGGGGGCTCTCACGCTCCGTGGTCCGACCGACCACGCTTGGATGCTCCGGAAGGCCGGGCGACTGTGCCACAATCCGGGGCATGCCCGACCTTCCCGATGGCAGCCCCGGACCGGAGGACGACGCCGTCTCCGACCGGGCGGCCGCCCGGCGGGTGGTCCTGCTCGCGCCCCTCGTCGACGCCCTCGAATCCTTCCGCATCCGCTTCGGTGATCCACGGGCGGAGGAGGAACGCGACCGGCTCGTCCGTCGCCTCGGCCACGCCGTCGTCCCCAGGCTGCGGGACCCCGACGGGCCCCTCGTCGTCGCCCTCGTCGGCCAGACCGGGAGCGGGAAGTCGACCCTCCTCAACTCGCTGGCGCACCGATCGGTGAGCCCGACGGGCGTCGTGCGTCCCGTCACCACGGGGGCGGTCGTGTGGGCGGGGTCCCGGCTGCCCGAGCCGGTCCTCGGTCTGCTCGAGCGGGTTCCCGCCGACCTCGCCGACGACGGGCGTCCACCTCCCGACGGGCTCGTCGTCGTCGACACGCCCGACCCTGCGATCGGTGAGGGGCGGTCGATCGCGGAGGCCGTCCTCGACGTCGCCGACGTGTGTGTGTTCGTGGCCTCTGCCGCCCGGTACGCCGACGCCGGGGCCTGGTCGCTGCTCGACGTCGCCGCCACCCGGGGCATGCCCACGGTGTTCGCGCTCAACCGGCTGCGGGGCTCCACGGACGAGCAGGGTGAGGTCGTGGAGGACTTCATCCGGCGTCTCGACGAGCGGGGTCTGGTGGAGCACCGGGCCGCCGAGGCGGTCGTGACGGTCGCCGAGGGACCTCGCTCCAAGGCCACCGACGGGCTGCCCCACGACTGGGTGTCGGGGTTCCGCAAGGAGATCGAGGCATTCGCCGACCCGATGGTGCGGACCGAGATCGTCGACCAGGCGACGGAGCGGGCGCTCGCCGTGGCCCCCACGGCCCTCGGACGGGTGCGGGCGGCCCTCGTGGAGGAGGCGGCGGCCCGGGCCCGGCTCCTCGACCCCGTCACGATCGCCGTCGAGGACGCCGCCACGGGACTCGCCACCGACCTCGACACCGGGTCGCTGGCCGGCATCGGCCCGACGGGGGAGCGTCTCGCCGCCGACCTCGCCGCCGTGGTCACCCGGCGCGCGGGATCCGTTGCCCGGATGGTCGCCACCGCGTGGGAGGCCGATCCGGACGGCCGGCGGGTGCTGGAGGCCGCCCCGGGACTGTGGACCCACGGCGACGGACTCGTCGAGCGGACCCGGTCCGCAGTCATGGCCTGGTCGGCCGACCTCCCGGCGCTCGTCGCCCAGGCGGCCGGCCGACGCACCACGCGCCGGCGCACGCTGCGGGATGCCGCATCGGCCGTCGAGCGCATGGCCGTCGACCCGTCGTGGTGGCCCGACCGGCGGTCGACCCGCCGCGTCCTCGGCCGCGCGCCCGGGCTCGTGGCGACCGCGAGGGGATTGCTGGCCGACGCCCTCGGTGCGGAGCTGCGCACGGACGCCGAGCGGTTCGGCGAGGCCGTGGGCGGGCCGCTCCCCGACGGGTTGGCCGAACGCCTGCGACTGGAGACACCGTGACGGACGTCGTCACCGTCATCGACGGGCTCGACCTCGTCGTGGCCCTGGCGGACGGCCACGTGCACCCCGACGACGTGTCCGGCGCCCGCTCGGAGGCGGCCGCCGTCCGCGCCCGGCACGGTCACCTCGGACGGACGCTCGTCGTGGCGCTCGTCGGTGGGACCGGGTCGGGGAAGTCGAGCCTGCTCAACGCCCTGGCGGGGAGGCCGATCGCCGAGGTCGGGGCCCGGCGTCCCACCACGTCCGAGCCGCTCGCCTGGATCCCCGAGGACGCCGAGCCGTCCCTGCCCCAGCTGCTCGACAGGATCGGCGTGCACCGCCGGATCACCCAGACGGCCTTCCCGGGTCTCGCCCTCGTGGACATGATGGACGTCGACAGCCTGGAGACGAGCCATCGTGACCGCGTCGAGGAGCTCCTGCCCGAGGTGGACGGCCTCATCTGGGTGCTCGACCCGGTCAAGTACCGCGACCACCTCATCCACCGGGAACTCGTGGCGCCGCTCGCCGACTCCGCCGAGCAGTTCCTCTTCGTCCTGAACAAGGTCGACCAGCTGGACGACGACCAGGTGCGAGCCGTGATCGACGACCTGCGGGCCGCCCTCTTCGAAGACGGGATCGAGCGACCGAGGATCTTTCCGCTCGCCGCCGATCCCGAGGCCGGGGCCCGGGTCGGCGTCGATCGTCTGGCCGCCCACCTGCGGGAGCGCATGGACACGAAGCGCATCCAGCTCGCCGGCGTCCTCGCCGACGTCAGGCGCTCCGCCCGGGCGCTGGCGGTCTCCGCCGGCGTGCGACGCGGGGGCTCGCTGGCGTTCGAGGAGCGATGGGGGGCGCTCGTGGAGGCCTCGGCGGCGGCGCTGGCGCTCGGTGGAGGTGGTCGCGGCGTGGTCGAGGAGGTGCTCTGCGGCCTCGAGGACTTCGTGGGGCATCTCTCCGCGGAGGCGGGCGGGCCCTTCGGGATGCGGCTGCGCTACCGGTTCACCCCCGAGCGGATCGAACGCGAGGTGGATGCGGTGACGGAGGAGGTCGCGGCCGCCGGCGGCGACCCCTCGAAGGCGGCCGCGGTGGCCGCCGAGGCCCTGCAGCGGCGGCTGGGGGCCCCCATGCGGGAGGTGGTCTGGGAGCGGGCCTCGCTCGCCGCCTCGATGGCCGGCCTCGTCGTCGACGTGGCCAACGCCGAGGCCGCCCTCGCCGAGGAGGCACCCGGATGAGCGAGTGGCGCACGTGGCCGAGCTGGCGCCGTCTCGCCGCCATCACCCGTGCCCCCGACACCGGCGCCGCGGCGGTGGGCGCCCTCGTCGCCGGCTCCTTGGCGGAGCTCGTCGAGGGGATCTCCGCCTACCACCCCGAGGAGTTCGACGAGGCGATCGTCGAGATCGCCGACGAGATCCTGGAGCGCCGCCCCGGGATGGCCCCCCTCGTCACGCTCGTCAACACCGTGCACCTGGCCGCGGGATCGGGTGCGGCCGCCCTCGTGAAGGAGTTGCGGTCGATCGAACGCCGTTCGATCCGGTCGACCGCGCTGCTGGGCCGGATCGGCGCCGGGCTCGTGGAGCCGGGCGCCTCGGTGCTGACGGTGGGGGGTTCGGGGTCGGTCCGGGCGCTGTTGACGGAGGCGGCCTCGCAGCGACGGGTCTTCGTGTCCTGTGTGGCGAGCATGCCGTCGGGGGAGGGTGTCGAGCTGGCGGCGACGCTGACGGGTGACGGGCTGCCGGTGGAGGTGGTGAGCGACGACGAGGCGGCCGAGGCGGTGGGCGGCGTGGACCTCGTGCTGACGGGAGCCGCCGCGGTCGGGCCCGAGTCCTTCGTGAACGTCCCCGGCACCCTGGCGGTGGTCGACGCCGCAGTGGAGCTCGACATCCCGCGCTACCTGGTCGTGTCGATCGAGAAGGCGCTGCCCGAGCCGCTGTTCGGACGGGCGGTGGCGGCCGGCCGGCGGCAGACCGAGGTGCCCCTCGGCCGGATGTCGGCGGTCGTCACCGAGCTCGGTCCCCTCGATCCGCGGGCGCTGGGCAAGCTGGCGTCCGAGCGGGAGGTCGCCGGCCGGCTCCTGGGCTGATCAGCCGGCGACGACGACGAGCGGCGTCTCCGACGCCGTCACGGTCGCCGAGACGGTCTCGCCGAGGTGTTCCCCGTCGGCCTGCACCCCGTACGCGTCGTCGGCGCGGATCTCGATTCGCCGGGCGCCCTCCACGAGCTCGATGCCCCGCAGACCCCCGAGTCCGCGCCTCCCGAGTGCCCGCACCGTCGTGCGGAGTGCGCGGAGCACGGGGAGTCGTTCCACCACGGCCACGGTCAGTCCGTCGCCGCCGGGACCGAGCCGCATCGCCAGGCGGCCGAAGTACGTGTAGGTGTCCTGGACCTGGACGAGGGCGGCGACGCCATCGGCCGACGTGCCGTCGACGGTCACCCGGAGGTCCGGCTCCCGGCGCCGGTAGTCGCCGATCAGCGTTGCCGCCGTCGCGAGGGCGTAGTGGAGGGCACCGAAGCTCACCTTGGAGAGCGGCCGTCGTTCGACGCGGGCGACGACGTCGGCGTCGAACCCGGCGCCGACGTTGAAGAGGGCGACGTGGGAGCGGACGCCGGCGACGGAGTCGGTCGCCACGGCGGCGACGGGGATCTCGCGCGTCCCCGGCCGGTCGGCGATCAGCCCGGCCGCGGCCGAGGGTTTCGTGGGGAGTCCGAGCAGACGGGCGAGGACGTTGGTGGTCCCGGCCGGGACGATCCCGAGCGCCGTGCGCGACCCCAGCAGGCCGTTCGCGACCTGGTGGGCGACGCCGTCGCCCCCCATCGCCACGACGACGTCGTATCCCTCCCGGGCCGCCTCCTCCGCGGCGCTGCGGGCTCCTGCGGCGTTGCCGGGCCACACCGGCGTGACGTCGAAGGGCCCCGTCAACGTCGTGACCACCTCGCGGTGGAGGGAGGCGGTGAAACCCGAGGCGATCGGGTTGGCGACGAGGACGAGGCGCTGCACCGGCCGAGCGTACAGGCCCGAGGGGTAGGCTCCGCGCGATGGAGCCGTACGCCGACCGGAGGGACGCAGGACGGCGGCTCGCGATGGCGCTGGCCCACCATCGCGGCAGCTCGCCGATCGTCCTGGGAGTGGCCCGCGGCGGCCTGGTGGTCGCCGCCGAGGTCGCCGACGCCCTGGAGGGAGATCTCGACGTCGTGGTCGCCGCGAAGATCGGAGCGCCGCTCGGGCCGGAGTTGGCGATCGGGGCGGTGGCGGCCGACGGGCGCGCGGTGCTCGACGAGGGGATCGTGGCCCGGCTGGGCGTGGCCGAGGCCGAGGTGGAGGAGCAGACGGCGCGGGCGACGAAGGAGGTCCGCCGTCGCTCTGCGACCTACCGGGGGGATCGGCCCCTCGAGGCGGCCGGACGGCGGGTGGTGGTCGTCGACGACGGCATCGCCACCGGGGCGACGCTGCGGGCGGTGCTCCGGTACGTCCGCGGTCTCGATCCGGAGCTGCTGGTCGTCGCGGCGCCCGTCGGCGCGCCGCGGGCCGTGGACGCCCTCGCGTTCGAGGCGGACGAGGTCGTGTGTCCGCTCCAGCCCGATCGGCTGGGAGCGGTGGGGGCCTGGTACGAGGACTTCCGCCCGACGCCCGACGAGCGGGTGCTCGACCTGCTCGGCCGATGAGGTCGCTCGCCCTGCTCGGCCTGGCGGCCGGCGACGTGCTCGGTGCGGCCGTCGAGGGCATGGACCGCAGCGCGGTCGCCCCGCGCCTCGACGGGTTGCCCCCGCCGGGGACCGCCTGGACGGACGACACACAGCAGGCACTCCTCGTGGCCCGGCACCTGCTGGAGCATTCGGAGGTGGACGGCGTGGCGCTCGCCGTGGAGCTGCGCGGACCGGACCTCCCGCACCGGGGGATCGGCCCGGGGTTCGCCCGCTTCCTCGACACCGGCATGCCGCAGCCGTCGGCGGGCAACGGGGCCGCCATGCGATCGGCACCGATCGGCGTGCGGTTCGGACCCGAGCGCGTGGTCGACGAGGCGATCGTCGCCGCGATGGTGACCCATGCCGACCCCCGCGGCGTCGCCGCCGCCGTCGCGGTGGCCGCGGCGGTGGCGCACGCACCGGGCGACGTGGCCGGCGCCGACCTCCTCGCCGAGATCGCCGAGGACGTCACCGACGCCGAGCACCGGCTGTTCGCCGACCACGGCCTCCGCTTTGGTGCGGGGGATCGATGGCACACGTTCAGCGAGGCCCTGCGGGCCGCGATCGGCGAGGTGGACGAGCCTCCGGCCGTGGTGGCCGATCGGGTCGGGGAGCGTGCCGCGCCCACCTCGGCCGCCAGCGAGACCGGCGGCACGCATCCCTATGCGCCGGCGTCGGTGGTCACGGCGCTCGTGCTGGCCGCTGCCGCCACCGACCCGGTCGAGGCCGTCCGTGCGGCGGTGGCGCTCGGCGGCGACACCGACACCGTGGCCGCGATCACCGGCGCCGTGGTCGGCGCCCGCTTCGGAGTGGAGTCCTGGCCGTGGGAGGTGCCCCGGGCGGACCTGCTCGTCCAGATCGGCGAACGCCTGGTCGACGGGGGCGGCACGGAGGGCCTCCCCGACGCGGCGGAGCTGATCGCGTAGGCCGCGCATCACGCTGCTGCGCAGTTCCGCCACGCGGCGGCAGCACCCGACACCGCTCCCGAGGGAGCGCAGCGACCGCAGGGAGTCGCCCGCATGACCCCGCAGTGACTCGGCCTCCGTGGCCCGGAACGGCCCGAGCGGAGCGGGGTGAGACTCGCAACCCGCGGCGGCAGCACCCGAACGCGTTCCCGGGGGAGCGCAGCGACCGCAGGGAGTCTCCCGCATCA
>JAWVYO010000029.1:0-26922 GCA_033722675.1 Acidimicrobiia bacterium
CGCCGCGGGTTGCGAATTTCGCCCCGCTCCGCTCGGGCCGTTCCGGGCCACGGAGGCCGAGTCACTTCGGTCTGACGCGCGGGTGTGGTGTGTCGGGTGCTGCCGCCGCGGGTATCACGACGGTTCGGTCTGACGCGAGTGTTTGGGCTGTGGGGGTGCTGCCGCCGCGGTTCGAGGTTCTCCCCCCTCGGCGGAGCGGAGCGGAGCCGTGTGGGGGAGGGAGGGCGGCCGGCGCAGCCGGGGGTCGAAACGGCCGGACCGGTTCGACCCGACCTCACACGCGGGCTTCGATCTCTTCCTCGCCGAGTTCCTCGGCGCTCTTGAGGGCCGCCTCGCGCTGCTGGGAGGCGCGCTCGATGGCTTCCAGCTGCTCGCGGCGCTTCGCCCACATCGACACGGCGCCCACGATCATCAGCACCCCACCGATCCACGTGAGGATGATCCCCGAGGTGATCTGCGTGTCGAGGTAGTCGGCGGCGGCGCCGATCTCCTCCCGCTGGAGTTGGAGCAGCGCGGTCCGCACGGAACCGCCGATCGTCGCCGCGACCACGAGGGCGCCGAACGACGCGTTGATGAGCAGGCGGCGCGTGGCCAGGGCGCGTGGCTTGCGGACGAGCACGCCGGTGCCGGCCCCCGCGAGGATGATGACGACCACCAGCCACAGCGGCCGGGAGCCGTCGAAGATCGGTCCGAGGACGAGCGCACCGAGGACGAAGAACGACGCCAGCCAGACGACGAGGCCGATGAGGCGGCGCGCGGCCGACGAGAGCTTCTTCGGGAGGCTCATCTCCACGCCGGCCGTGACGGCCGAGGCGCCGACGGCTGCGAGGAGCCAGACGGCGAGGGTCGCCAGCACGATGTCGCGGGGATCGGCGATCACGGCGATGACCGCGGCCACCAGGGTGGTCGCGGCCACGGCGATCGCACCGGACGTGAGCGTCTCCGAGAGGACGTCGTAGGCGATGAGCAGGGCCAGGATCGTGATGCTGGCGGCGATGGCGAAGATCACCCACCCCTGGGTGACCTCGTAGCCGCGCACCGACCAGGGCTCGACGATGAAGCGGTAGTCGGGCTCCATGCGGGCGTACTCGAACAGGAGCGACCCCATCATGACGAGACCACCGAGCAGGGTCACCTGCAGCGGTCGAGACTTCCTCAGCGTGCGCACCGATCCTCCCGAGGGCTTCTGCGGCGCCCGCAGGTTACCGGATGGAGCACGGGCCGCGCCCGCGGGACGCGAGCGGGGCGCCCGCGGAGGGGCGCCCCGGCTTCCTCGAAGGGGATCGGCTCAGTACTCGACGTCCATGTCCGACGCGGCGGCCGTGAACTGGCCGAGCATGGCCTGGTTCATCATGAGCTTCGCCATGTTGCCCGAGACCTTGAGCTTGCCGGTCATGAAGGCCATCTGGGTGTTCAACTCGCCCTTGGAGATCGCCACGGCGGTCTCGTAGTCGTTGGCGATCGTCACATCGGGGTCGTCGAGGGGGCCGGCGGTGGCGTCGGCCCGGCCCTCGGCGATGACGATCGAGTACGTGTCCTCGGCGTCGTCGGGGGCGTCGGACACCTCGAACTGCAGGCTGAGGTCGACGTTCTTGATGGCGTCGGTGAATCCGTCGTGGGAATTCAGGGTCTCGGTGAGGTCTGCCAGCCACTCCTGGCTGAGGAACTTGGCCACGCGCCACTCCTTGATCGGTTGCTCAAGATTCCAGCGTAGCCCTTCGCGGGATGCCCGACCCTCAGCGAACGGGGATTCCGGCGGCGTCGAGGGCCGACGCGATGTCCCGGCGGACGGAGGCCGTCACCGGCCGCAGTGGCCGGCGCGGCGTACCGACGTCGAGCCCCGTCAGGTCGGCCGCCGCCGACGTGCCGGGAAGCCCGTGTCGTTCGACGACGGTCACGAGCCGGGTCAGTCGGTCCTGGGGCTCCGTCGCCGCCGACATCGAGCGGGCTCCCACCACCTTGCCGACGAGCGCCGCTGCGTAGTTGGCGCTGGCGGTGATCGCCCCGCGGGCGCCGGCGGCGCGGGTCAGGGCGACCGCGCGCGACGCACCGCCGTACAGGAGGAATCCCTCGGGGGCGGACGCCACGATGGATCGGGCACGGACGGGGTGCCCGCCGGAGTCCTTCATGCCGACGACGGTGTCGTGGGCCGCGAGATCGGCCACCACGTCGACGGGCAGCTCGTAGCCCGTGACGCCGGGCACCGAGTACAGGAACACGGGCAGCGGGCTCCGGTCCGCGACGTCTGCGAAGAACCGTCGGACGAGCCGGTGGCGGCCCCGCACGAGCGTGGTGGGTGTGAGGACGAGGGAGGCGTCCGCCCCGGCCCCGGCCGCCTCGTCGATCTGGGCGAGGGCACCCCGGAGCGACTCGGCCGCCACACCGCAGAGCAAGTACGCCGCAGGGGCGGCCCGACGGGCCCCCTCGACGAGACGCCGCCGCTCGTCGGGTTCCAGATAGGGGCCCTGACCGGTGGAGCCCGCCAGCACGAATCCGGTGAGCCCGCGGCGTTCGAGTTCGGCGACGTTGGAGACGTGGGCGTCTCCGTCGAGATCGCCCCGTCGCGTGAAGGGTGTGACGAGGGCCGGCATGACCGTCGGCGGGGTGCGCATGGCGCGACCGTATCAGGGGAGTGATCCGGGGTTTCGCCCTCGCGTGGTCCGCCCGCGATAATGCGGTCCACATGCGCACGACCTCGGAGGTGAGGTGACCACCACGACCACGGCACCCGACGAACAGGTACGACGCAAGCTTCCCTGGTTCCTCGAGATCTACCGGTCCTACGTCGGGCGCAAATGGGTCATGGCGATCACCGGCATCGTCCTCCTCGGCTACGTCGCCGCCCACATGATCGGGAACCTCAAGGTCTACTTCGGTCCCGAGGAGATCAACGAGTACGGCGAGGCGCTGCGGGACCTCGGTGGACACCTCCTTCCGCGCACCCACCTGCTGTGGCTCCTCAGGATCGGCCTCATCGCCGCCTTCGTCCTGCACATCCACGCGGCCTACTCGCTGGCCGCGTCCAGCAATGCGGCGCGGGGGCCCGAGAAGTACTCCCGGCGTGACTACGTGGCCGCCAACTACGCCTCGCGCACCATGCGTTGGACGGGCACGATCGTGCTCCTCTTCCTGCTGTGGCACCTCGCCGACCTGACCTGGGGCGTGGAGCCCTTCGCCGCCGACGGCTGGGAGCGCGGTGACGTGTACGGCAATCTCGTCGCGTCGTTCGAACGCGTGCCGGTGGCGGCGATCTACATCGTCGCCAACGTCGCCCTCGCCGCGCACATCTATCACGGCATGTGGAGCCTCTTCCAGTCCATGGGCTGGTCGAATCCTCGCTTCAACCGGTGGCGCCGTTGGGCGTCGTACGGGTTCGCGGCCGTCGTGCTCGTCGGCAACCTGAGCTTCCCGATCGCCGTCCTCGGCGGCCTCGTCGACTGACCGGAGGAATCACACCGACATGCAGCTCGAATCGAGAGTCCCCGAGGGTCCGATCTCGGACAAGTGGGACAACCACCGCTTCGACATCCCCCTCGTCGCCCCGCCGAACCGGCGGAAGTTCGAGGTCATCGTCGTCGGCACCGGTCTCGCCGGCGCCGCGGCCGCCGCCACGATGGGCGAGCTCGGCTACCGGGTGAAGGCCTTCACCTACCACGACAGCCCTCGCCGGGCGCACAGCATCGCCGCCCAGGGCGGGATCAACGCGGCGAAGAACTACCAGAGCGACGGCGACAGCATCTACCGCCTCTTCTACGACACCGTGAAGGGCGGGGACTACCGGTCGCGGGAGGCGAACGTCTACCGGCTCGCCCAGATCAGCGTCGAGATCATCGACCAGTGCGTGGCCCAGGGCGTCCCCTTCGCCCGCGAGTACGGCGGCCTCCTCGACAACCGGTCCTTCGGCGGCGTCCAGGTCTCCCGCACCTTCTACGCCCGGGGCCAGACCGGCCAGCAGCTCCTGCTCGGGGCCTACCAGGCCCTGGCCCGCCAGGTGAACGCCGGGACGGTGGAGCTCCACAACCGGGCCGAGATGCTCGACGTGGTCGTCAAGGACGGGCGGGCGGTCGGGATCGTCGTGCGCGACATGGTCACCGGTGAGATCACCTCCCACTCGGCGCACGCCGTGGTGCTCGCGACGGGCGGGTACTCGAACGTCTACTTCCTGTCGACGAATGCCAAGGCCTGCAACGTCACCGCCGCGTGGCGGGCGCACCGCAAGGGGGCGCTGTTCGCCAACCCGTCGTTCACGCAGATCCATCCGACGTGCATCCCCGCCCACGGCGACTTCCAGTCGAAGCTCACCCTCATGTCGGAGTCGCTGCGCAACGACGGCCGGATCTGGGTCCCCGAGGATCCCGACGACCGCCGTCCGGCCGGGGACATCCCCGAGTCCGACCGCGACTACTACCTGGAGCGCCGCTACCCGGCCTTCGGCAACCTCGTCCCCCGGGACGTGGCGTCGCGAGCCGCCAAGAAGGAGGTGGACGCCGGCAAGGGGGTCGGGCCCCTCGAGAACGGCGTGTTCCTCGACTTCGCCGACGCCATCGAGCGGCTCGGCAAGGAGACCATCGAGGAACGGTACGGGAACCTCTTCGAGATGTACGAGCGGATCACCGACGAGAACCCCTACGAGGTGCCGATGCGGATCTACCCGGCGCCGCACTACACGATGGGCGGGCTCTGGGTCGACTACGACCTCCAGACCACGGTGCCGGGGCTGTTCGCCACCGGCGAGGCGAACTTCTCCGACCACGGCGCCAACCGGCTGGGCGCCAGCGCCCTCATGCAGGGCCTCGCCGACGGATACTTCGTGATCCCCAACACCATCGCCGTCGACCTGGCGCCCCAGCTGAACAGCTCGCCGGTGCCCACCGACGACCCGGTGTTCGTCGAGGCCGAGAACGAGGTCCGGGACCGCATGCGGTCGTTCCTGTCCCGCAACGGCACGAGGACCGTGGACTGGTTCCACCGGGAGCTCGGCAAGATCGTCTGGGACAACTGTGGGATGGAGCGGAGCGCCTCGGGCCTCGAGAAGGCGCTGTCGGAGATCCCCGCCCTCAAGGCGGAGTGGGACAAGGACGTGAAGGTCCTCGGCGACGACGCCTCGATCAACCAGTCGCTCGAGAAGGCGGGCCGGGTGGAGGACTTCTTCGAGCTCGCCGAGCTGATGTGCCGGGACGCCCTCCAGCGCGAGGAGTCCTGCGGCGCTCACTTCCGCGTCGAGCACCAGACGCCCGAGGGGGAGGCGCTGCGGCGCGACGACGAGTTCTCCTACGTGTCCGCCTGGCAGTGGAACGGCCCCGACCAGGAGCCGGACCTCGTGCGGGAGGATCTCGAGTTCGAGTACGTGCAGCCGTCGACCAGGAGCTACAAGTGATGGACCTCAGGCTTCGGGTCTGGCGTCAGGACGGACCCCAGGACGCCGGTCGGTTCGTGGAGTACGAGGCGAAGGGCATCAGCGAGGACGCGTCGTTCCTCGAGATGCTGGACGTCGTCAACGACACGCTCACCCTCGAGGGCGAGGAGCCGATCGTCTTCGAACACGACTGTCGCGAGGGGATCTGTGGATCGTGCGGCCTCATGATCAACGGGCAGCCCCACGGGCCGCAGCGGGGGACCGCGACCTGCCAGCTGCACATGCGGAAGTTCAGCGACGGCGACACGATCGTCATCGAACCGTGGCGGGCGCGCGCGTTCCCCGTGCTCAAGGATCTCATGGTGGACCGCCAGGCCTTCGATCGGATCGTGGAGGCCGGGGGATACGTCACGGCGCCCACCGGCAGCGCCCCCGAGGCGAACCTCATCCCCGTCCCCAAGGAAGCGGCGGACTCGGCCATGGACGCCGCGGTGTGCATCGGGTGCGGGGCGTGCGTGGCGGCGTGCCCCAACAGCGCCGCCCAGCTCTTCACGGCGGCCAAGGTGTCCCACCTTGCGCTCCTGCCCCAGGGCCAGCCGGAGCGGTGGCGCCGGGTGGAGCAGATGGTGGACGCGATGGAGGACTACTTCGGCGCCTGCACGAACCACAAGGAGTGCGAGGCGGCGTGTCCCAAGAGCATCTCCATCGACTTCATCGCCATGATGAACGCCGACTACATGAAGGCGAAGTGGAAGAACCGCAAGCTCGCCGGGCAGTTCCACTGACCATCGGCTGATTCGCGCGCTCCGCGCGAACGAACGCAGCCTCACCCCACGATCCGTGGGCCCTTTGGAGGGCCGGGTCGCCTATCCGCTTTGACATGCGCGCTGTGCGCGCGCAATAATGAATCACACGCCGGTAATTACAGGAGTGGGATCGAGCATGGCGGTGCACACGGGGATCGACCGGTTGCGCGAGGCGCTGGCCACGGACGACACCATGGCCTGGCAGGACGACGCCAACTGCAAGGGCGCCAACGCCGACCTCTTCTTCCCCGAGCGGGGGGCCTCCACCAGGACCGCCAAGGCCATCTGCGGCGAGTGCCGCGTCCGCGCCGAGTGCCTCGACTTCGCCATCGAGACCGGGGAGAAGTTCGGGATCTGGGGCGGCATGTCCGAGCGAGAGCGCCGCAAGGTCCGACGGGAGCGCCAGGCCGCCGCGGCGGCCGCGAAGGCCTCCTGAGCCCGGCGGGTCGCCCGCCGGACACCGGTACGATGGCCCCGTCCGTCGAACCGAGGGAGAACTCATCGTGGCCTGGGTGATCGCAGCCATCGTGCTCGTGGCCGTCGTGGTCGTCGCCGTCTTCGTGGCCCGTCGCACACCGGGGTCGAGCACCGAGACCGCCGGCGACGCCGGGGGCGCCGGGGACGTCGGAACGGGCCGGGTCCCCGCACCCGTCGCCGAGTTCCACGTCAGGGGGCAGGACGCCCTCGTCTCCTTCGACGTCCCGCTCCCCGAGGACGAGGTCGACGACGTGCTGGTCGAGCTGCTCACCCGTGAGGCCGTCGAGGTCGTTCGGGAGAAGCGTCACTCGCTCCCCATCGACGGCGTCACCCGTGTGGTGGCCCTCGGTCGGCGCGGCGAGGAGTTCGTGAAGGTCGGGTCGGTCTCGCTGGAGACACCGGGCGAGCTGCCGCCCCCGCTGCTGCCGGAGCTCGTCCCCCACCACGTCCGTGCCGGGTTCGACCCCGTCGAGTCCGTGGCAGGCATGCCCGAGCACGCTCCCGGCATCGCCGAGTCCGCCGGCGAGGAGGATCTTCCGCCGCTGTCGGAGGAGCTGCGGCTCCCGAAGGCCATCCAGGCGGGGCTCCGGGCCCAGGGGATCGATCCCCGGCAGGCGACCGCCGGCGACCTGGTGGTGGGACTCATGCGCATCGCCGGCTACGCCGTGACGAAGGTCGACGACCGCACCTACGAGACCCGCCGGGGCGGCAACGAGATCTTCCTGCGCGTCGTGCCCCACGCCGCCGGCGACCACCCGGAACTCGACGAGCAGGCGGTGCGGGCCTTCTCGGTCGACTTCCAGCAGTCGCGCAGCGATCGAGGCATCCTCGTCACCGAGAAGTACTCACCCTTCATGATCTACGACCGCGAGCGGCGGGATCCACGCATGCGGTTCATCACCCGCGAGCGCCTCCAGCAGTTCGTCGACGGTCTGTCGCTCGGCTGACCGAATCCGCCATACGGGGAGACCCATGCCGGCCCACAGCGGGCGCCGAAGCATCCCGGTGAAGGGCCGGAACTCGCGCCCGCCCACCGGCGTTAGGGGAGTGGTGGCCGATGCCCGATGACGGCCCCGAGATCCCCGACTGGGAAGACGTTGCCCGACGGTATGGTCGCAAGATCTACAACTTCGCCTATCGCCTCACCGGAAACCCCCACGATGCCCATGACCTCGCCCAGGACGTGCTCTTGCGGGTCCGGCGCGGGCTCCAGTCGTACACGCCCGGTTCCTTCGAGGGGTGGCTCTGGCGCATCACCCGCAATGCGTTCCTCGACGGTGTCCGCAAGAAGAAGCGTCGGCCCACGGTGCCGCTGCCCGAGGGCGACCACGTCGACCACGGGGCGGCGCCGCCGCCCGAGGAGGTCCTCGCCGCCGTCCGTCTCGGCGAGGACGTCCAGAAGGCGCTCCTCGACCTCCCCTACGACTTCCGCGAAGCCGTCGTGATGTGCGACGTCGTCGGCCTCACCTACGAGGAGATCGCCGAGGCGATCGACGTGCCGATCGGCACGGTCCGCAGCCGCATCCACCGCGGCCGCAAGCTGCTGCGGGAGCGGCTCGGATGACCCATCCCGACGACCTCCTCTCGGCCCTCCTCGATGGCGAGCTCACCCCGGCGGAGCGTCGCGTCGTGGCGGCGCACCTCGACGGCTGCGGCGAGTGCCGCACCGAACTGGCCGACCTCTCGATGGCCCGCACCGCCCTCAGGGGCCTGCCGCGGCTGGAACTGCCCGAGGCCCTCCTCGCCGCCCCGATCACGGCCGAGATCGAGACCGCCGACGACACGGTGGTCCCGTTGCGTTCGCGTCGCCGCTTCGGATGGGCGGTGGGGGCCGCCGCGGCGCTCGCCCTCGCCGTGGGGCTCGTGGTCACCGGCGACGGACCGGCGCCCGCCGCCGACCTCGACACCCTCGCCGAACAGCACACGGCCCGCGTCGTGGTGGACCCGGGCTTCGTGACGATCCGCATGACGGTGGACGAATGAGGCGGTCCCTCACGGTGGCCTTCGTGGCCGCCGCCCTGACGCTCACCGGGTCGGCGGCGGCGTTCGCCGACGAGCCGGTCGAGAGCCTCATCCGGTCGACCGAGGAGGCCGACTTCCACGGCAACGGGGTCGTGCTGACCATCTGGGGGAGTGAGACCGCTGCTGCCGTGTTCTCGGTGACCCGGAGTCGCGGGATGTCGATGGTGTCCACCGGCGACCGGATGGTCGCCGCCGGAGGCGGCATGCTCGCCCGCTTCGACGGCGAATCCTGGTACGGCACCGGGGTGGTCGAGGCCGCACCCTGGGAGGTGTCGGATCGCTACGCGTTGACCGAGGACGGCGCCACCCGTCGGCTCGACCGCGACGCCCTGAGCGTCACCGTGCTCGAGGACGGCGTAGCCCGGGTTCGGATCACCCTCGACGCCGCCACCTCCGTCCCGCTCCGGACCGACGTGTTCGACGGCGCGGGCCGCATCTTCCGCGCCGCCTTCCTCACCGAGATGGCGGGGGCGGAGGGGTTCACCGATGCCACGCCGATGCCCGACGACGTCATGCCGCCGATGGACGATCCGAGGAAGATGACCACCGCCGTCTCACCGGATCGGCTGCCCGGCTCGGCCGCCGGCTACTGGCGGGCGAACGCCTACGACGCGCCGAACGACGGCGTCCACGCCTTCTACACGGACGGGCTCTTCACGTTCTCCGTGTTCGAGTGGAACCGGACGGCCACCCCGGCCGCCTTCGAACGTGCGTCGGAGGTGCGGATCGCCGGGCACGACTACCGCCGGATCGTCGAGCCCTCGCGGATCTGGCTGCAGTGGCACGCCCCGGACCACACCTACGTGCTGGTCGGCGACCTGCCGCCCGACCATCTGGCGAGGATCCTCCCCGCCCTCCCCGAGCCGGGGGACCGGGCGATGCTCGTGCGTCTGTGGCGGAGCCTGTTCGGCTAGTCCTCGTCGACGGTGCCGGGGTGCTTGCCCCGCGGGAACGAGCCGGTGACGATGAACGAGACGTGGTCGCCGATGTTCACGGCGTGGTCGGCGATCCGCTCCAGGTACCGACCCGCTCGGGACAGTTCGATGGCGGTGTCGACGTCGAGGTCTGCGTCGCTGATCATCCGGTAGAGCTCTCCTACGAGGTCGTCGACGACGTCGTCGTCGGAGTCGAGCCGTGCTCCGCCCTCGGCGTCCATCTCGTCGAGCACCACGAGCCCTGCGCCGAAGATGTCGGTGGTGGCGCGGCAGAGGCGAGCCAGGATGCCGCGGGTCTGTGCCCCGAGTTCGTAGCCGCTCCTGCGGAGCAGCCCCTTGGCGGCGTTCACGGCCAGATCTCCACTGCGCTCGATCTCGTACAGCATGCGCGTGATCGAGACGAGGAATCGCAGGTCGCTGGCGACGGGCGCCTGGAGGGCGATGAGGCGGAACGTCTTGCGTTCGAGGACCTCGTACCGCTCGTCGATCTCGTCGTCCGCCTCGATCACGGCCTCGGCGACGTCGAGGCGGTTCTCGGTGAGGGCCTCGGTCAGCCGGCGGACGTTCTCGAGCACGAGCGAGCCCAGTTGGATCGTCTCCCTGCGGAGGGCGTCCAGATCCTCCCCGAACTGATGACGGGTCTCCTCCCTCGGCTCCGGGTCGGTGGTCATGACGGGTTCCCTTCCGTGGCGGTCATCCGAACCGTCCGGTGATGTAGTCCTCGGTGGCCTGCTCGCTCGGGGACGTGAACAGGGTGTCGGTCGGGCTGTACTCCACGAGGTGGCCGGTCCGCTGGCCCGTCGTGTCGAGGGACACGTTGAAAAAGGCGGTTCGATCCGAGACCCTCGCCGCCTGCTGCATGTTGTGGGTCACGATGATGATCGAGTAGTCCTCTTTGAGCTGGAGCATGAGCTCCTCGATCCGCAGCGTCGCGATCGGGTCCAGCGCCGAGCACGGCTCGTCCATGAGGACCACGTCGGGCTGGGTGGCGATGGCCCGGGCGATGCAGAGACGTTGCTGCTGTCCGCCCGACAGCGACAGGCCACTCTCCTCCAGCTTCCCCTTCACCTCGTCCCAGAGCGCCGCCTGCCGGAGCGCTCGCTCGACGAGGTCGTCCATGGCGGCCTTGGAGCCCTTGAAGCCGTTGATCTTCGCCCCCCAGGCGATGTTGTCGTAGATCGACTTGGGGAAGGGATTCGGCTTCTGGAAGACCATGCCGATACGGCGGCGGATCTCCACGGGATCGATGTCGTCGGCGTAGATGTTCTCGCCGTGATAGACGACCTCGCCCTCGACCCGGGCCGTGGGGATGAGGTCGTTCATCCGGTTCAGCGAGCGGAGCACGGTCGACTTGCCACACCCCGACGGACCGATGAGGGCGCTGATCTCGTTGAAGGCGAACCGGATCGTGACGTCGGACACCGCCTTGAAGTCGCCGTAGAAGACGCCCATGCCTCTCGTCTCGATGACGCCCTCGTCGACGTCCGGTGCGAGCTCCCGGGTGTCGTCCGATCCCGCGGTCTCGGCGGGTGCGTCCGCGGCTCCTGCAGCAGGGGATGGATCGGTGTGGGCGGTCGGTGCCGGAGCGGCCTCGACCGCCTCGGTGGGCTCGATCATGAGCTCAGTCTCCTGGAGTATCGGTTGCGGAGTATCACAGCGACGGCGTTGAGGGCCAACAGCATGACCAGCAGCGCGAGGCTGGCGGCGGCGGCGAGATTGCGGAACTCCTCCTGGGGGAGGGAGGTCCACTGGAAGATCTGGATCGGAAGGGCCGTGAACTTCGAGAACGGCCCCGACGGGTCGGCGGTGATGAAGCCGGCGGCGCCCACGAGCAGCAGCGGTGCCGTCTCGCCGATGGCGCGGGCGATGGCGAGGATCGCCCCCGTCAGGATTCCGGGGATGGCCACGGGCAGCACATGGCTCCGGACGGTCTGCCACCGGGTGGCTCCGAGCGCCATGCCCGCCTGACGGAGCGAGTTCGGGACGGCGCGAATCGCCTCCTGGGAGCTGATGATGACCACCGGCAGGGTGAGCAACCCGAGCGTGAGGCCCGCCGACAGCACCGTCCGGCCGCTCCCGGCGCCCTCGGCCCCGAAGAGCGATCCGGAGGTGAAGGGCTCGAAGAGCCGGACGAACACCGCGAGGCCCAGCATGCCGTAGATGATCGACGGCACGCCTGCGAGGTTGTTGATGTTCGTCTGGATGAAGTCGTTGATGCGGTTCTTGCGGGCGAACTCCTCGAGGTAGATGGCCGCGCCCACCCCCACGGGGACGGCGAACAGGACGGCGAAGAGGATGAGCCAGGCCGAACCGAGGATGGCGGTTCGGATGCCCGCGAGTTCGGGGATGGAACTGGAGGGGGACGTGAGGAACTCCATGTTGAGCCAGGCACGCCACTGGAACCGGACCTGGTCGACGGTGTAGTCGCCGAAGCGCTGCGGCGAGGTCTCGAAGGCCTCCCGTACGCGTTCGCGGAACCCGTCGCCGTCGAAGACGGAGGGGAAGAAGCCGTTGGACGCGATGATGTCGGGCACGACCACGCGCTCCTTGACGAGCAGGAGCACGTCGCCCTGGCTTCGTGCGCCTCGGGTGCACCCGGGCACCGGGTCGTCGGAGGCACACAGCTCGTCCCACGTCTCCTGGCTCTCGAACGCCAGACGGTCCTCGAAGAAGCGCTGCTCCCGCTCCAGGCGGCGGCCGACGTTGCGGTTGATCGCTCCCGACAGCGCCGTGACCAGATCCTCCTTGGACAGCGAGTCGAGGGTCACCCGGGCGGGGTCGTACCCCAGGTCCCGCACGACGGCCTCGGGCTCCTTCTCGTTCACGACGGCCACGAGGCCGAAGGAGTCGTCCACGATCGTGAGGAGGAGGCTCGCCAGCGCCAGGACGGCGATCACCAGGAGGCCGAGGAACCCGAACTTGGCGATCGTGCCGCGCCGCGTGCGCCGGTCGAGCAGGGTGAGGTACTCGTCCCCATCGGGGAACCACGCCTCGGTGGGACGGTCGGGGGCGCGGAGACTCACTCGTACTCCTGGCGGTAGCGCTTGACGATCCGGCGACTCAGCGAGTTGAGGCCGAGCGTCATCACGAACAGCGTGAGGCCGATGGCGAAGATCGAGTTGTAGTCGATGGTGTCGTAGGACAGATCGCCGCTGGCCGTGATGGCGATGTACCCGGTCATCGTCTGGGCGCCCTCGAAGGGGTCGAGGATCGTGCTGAGTCCCTCCTCGCCGAAGGTCCAGTTCCGCGGCGATGCGCCGGCCGCGAGGGTCACCACCATCGTCTCGCCGACGGCACGCGACATCGCGACGACGATGCCGGCGGCGATACCCGACAGCGCCGCCGGTACGACGATGCGAAGCGACACCTCGAGCTTGGAGGCGCCGAGCCCGTAGGCGGCCTGGCGCAGCGAGTCCGGCACGGCGGCCATCGCGTCCTCGGCGAGTGAGCTGATGAGGGGCACGATGAGGAACCCGACCACGATGCCCGCCGAGAGCACGTTGAAGAAGCCGACGGTGGTCTCACCGAAGATCCCGCGCAGCAAGGGGGTCATGAAGGTGATGGCGAAGAAGCCGAAGACGACGGTGGGGATGCCGACGAGGATCTCGAGCGTCGGCTTGAGGATGCCCCGAACCCGGGGACTGGCGTACTCGGACAGGTAGATGGCCGCCGCCAGGCCGATGGGGATCGCCACGACCAGGGCGATGACGGTGATGTAGACGGTCCCCAGGATCAGGGGCCAGATGCCGAACGACCCGGCCTGCGGCTGCCAGGTCGTCGTCGTGAGGAAGCCCCAGAGCGAGACCTCCTCGTCGCCGAAGAAGAGCAGCGACTCCTTCCCGAGCTCCCAGAGGATGCCGAGGGTGACGGCGATCGAGATCGCGCCGGCCACGAACAGCGTGGCGACGATCGCCCGTTCGAGCGGGCGGCTTCGCCGCCTCAGTCGCTGTCGGATCGTGCGCCTCTCGGTGCTCATCGCGCTCCTCGGCGGAATGGTTCGCCGGACAGTACCGCTGGTGGGAGGGGCCCCGGCCGGCGGTGTCGCGGCCGGGCCCCTCCGACGATCGACTCAGTACCCGGCGGCCCCGGCGATCCGGTCGGCGGCGGTCTGGAGTGCCTCCTCCGGTGCCGGGAAATACCCGACGTCGCCGATGACCTCGTCGACGTTGTTCAGGACGTAGGTGATGAAGGCAGCAACCTGGGGCTTCTCCGCCACGATGCCGGCGTCGGTGTACATGAACAGCGGACGGGCCAGGGGGTAGGTGCCCTCGCTCACCGCTTCCGCGTTCGGTGCGACGCCGCCGACGGCGACGGCCTGGAGCCGGTCGGCGTTCTGGTCGAAGAAGGCGAACCCGAAGTAGCCGGCGGCACACGTCGAGGACAGATCACCCTCGGTGCAGCCGTCCTCGGAGACCCCGCGGACGGTGAGGTTGTCGTCCTCACCGACGATCTCGACGCCGGCCTCCAGGATCGGGGGAGGGTCGGCCTCGTCGAACACCTCTTCGTTGAAGTAGTCGAACGTTCCCGAGTCGGCGCCCGGCGAGAACCGCTTGATCGGGTGCGCCGGGAAGTCGGGGTTCACCTGGTCCCAGGTGGAACCGGCGGGAAGCGAGAACAGGGTGGCGAGCTCCTCCAGGGTCATCTCCTGGGCGAAGTAGTTGCCGTTGCTGATCACGACCGACAGGGCGTCGGTGCCGACCCGGATCTCGATGGGATCGCGTCCGATCTCCTGGCAGGACGCCACCTCGCTGTCCTTGATCGGACGGGAGGCGGTGGCGATGTCGGAGGCGCCCTCGACACAGAAGCGTTCGAAGCCGCCGCCCGAGCCGATGGAGTCGATCGAGTATTCGGGGCCGCCCTCGTCGATCCACTTCGTCACGACGGCCGTCGCGAGCGGAAACACCGTCGACGAGCCCGCGATGCCCACGTCGCCCGGAGCGACGTCGAGGGGATCGATCACCGGCAGGCCGAAGCGACCCTCGCCGTCGTCGGACCCCGTCGTCGTGGTCGTGGCGTTCCCCGCCGTGGTCGTCGTGGCGGCGTCGCCCGCGGTCGTCGGGGCCGCGTCGTCGTCACCGCACGCCGCGAGGACGAGGACGAGCGCCGCCATCACGGCGGTGAGCCGACGGGTCGTGGTCTGCATGGAGCGATCCTCCTGATCGGTGTCGTTCACGGGTGTGTCGCTCGGACGGTGATCAACGTACGGAGCGTGCGTGACCCCCAGTCGCAGTGCGTATGACTCGAATGTGAACTTTCGACGACCGCTCGGGTCGACGGCGGCGCGGCGGTCGGTCGGTGGCCGCCGGTGCCGATCAGGGCGCCCTACGCTGCCGGGCACATGGACACCGTCACCGTCGTCGCCATCGGGGTGGCCGTCGTCGCCCTCGTCGTGGCCGCCATCGCCCTGACGGCCCGCAATCGCTATGCAGCCGCGGTCGACGCCACGCTCACCCGCATCGGACCCGCAGAGGGTGACGGCGGACGGGGGGCCAGAGTCCTGCGGCTCGCGGAGGCCCTCGACGAGCTCGAACGATCGCTCGCCCGGGCGCAGCGAACCCGGGCCCAGCTGGCCGGAGCGCTCGAAGCCGCCGAGATCGGGATCCTCATCACCGACGACCGGGGCGAGGTGACCTTCTCGAACGAGAGCGCCCGCCGGTACCTGGGCGCCCGTCATGGGGAGGCCGTCGCCGAGGTGCGGATCCGCGAGGCCATCGACGAGGCCGTGCTCGGTCGTGCCCCCGTCGAGCGCGAGGAGGAACTCTTCACCCCCCGGCGGCGCGTCCTGAAACTCCTGGCCGTCCCGCTGGAGTTCGGCGTCGAGAGCGCCGGCGCCGTGGCCTACATCATCGACGTCACCGAGGAACGGCGGGTGGAGGCGATGCGCCGTGACTTCATCGCCAACGTGAGCCACGAGCTCAAGACCCCCCTCGGCGCCCTCGCCGTCCTCGCCGAGACCCTCGCGGCCAACATCGAGGACCCGGCGATCGCCCTGCGGTTCGCCGACCGGCTCGCGGGCGAGGCGACGCGCCTGTCGAAGCTGCTCGAGGACATCCTCGATCTCTCCCAGGCCGAGGCCCGGAGCGCGGCCTTCGAGCCCGTTCCCTTCGAGCGGGTGGTGGGCGACGTGTCGACGGGGCTGTTCGAGCGCGCCGAGGAGCGCGGCGTCGAGCTCGTCCTCCATCCGGTGCCGGCCGAGGCCGTGGTCGAGGGCGACCGACGCCAGCTGCGGTCCCTCGTCCACAACATCGTCGACAACGCCATCAAGTACTCCGAACCGGAGCGGGGGGATCCCGCGCCGCGGGTGGAGGTGCGGGTCGTCGCCGAGAGCGATGTGGTGGTCCTCGAGGTCGCAGACCAGGGGATCGGGATCCCCGACGGACACCTCGATCGAATCTTCGAGCGCTTCTATCGCGTCGACCGGGCCCGCAGCCGCGCCACCGGCGGCACGGGCCTGGGGCTGTCGATCGTGCGGCACGTGACGCTGAACCACGGCGGGACCGTCGCCGTCGACTCCCGCCACGGGGAGGGGACGACGTTCACGGTGCGACTGCCCAGGAGCGAGGCGCGATGACCCGGATCCTCGTGGTCGAGGACGAACCGTCGTACGTCGACGCCCTCGAGGTGTCGCTCGAAGCCGAGGGGTACGAGGTGACGGCCGTCGGTGACGGCCGCGAGGGGATCGAGGCGTTCCGCGAGCACCGGCCCGACGTCGTGCTCCTCGACCTCATGCTGCCCACGCTCCCCGGCCTCGACGTCCTGCGGGCCATCCGGCGCGAAAGCGACTCGCCGGTCATCGTGGTGAGCGCCAAGGACTCCGAGGCCGACGTCGTGACCGCCCTCGAACTCGGCGCCGACGACTACCTCACGAAGCCGTACTCGATCCGGGAGCTCATCGCGCGGATCGGCGTGGTGACGCGTCGCACGACTACCGTCTACGACACCGACGCCCTCCGGGTGGGGGAGGCGACGCTGGACCTCGGGGCGCTCCAGCTGCGCATGCCCGGCGCCACCCACGACCTCCCGAAGAAGGAGTTCGAGGTGCTTCGGCTCCTCATGGAGCATCCCGGCAACGTCATCACCCGCGAGGAGTTCCTCGACCAGGTCTGGGGGTACAGCTGGGTGGGTGACACCCGCAGCCTCGACCAGCACATCCGGAGGCTGCGGAGGCGGCTGGAAGACAGCGACGCCGCGCCCCGTATCGAAACGGTGCGCGGCGTCGGCTACCGGCTGGTCGGCTAGAGCCGCTCGAGCGCCTCGACGTAGGCGTCGTACTCCCGGGCGGTCCCGAGGCTGTCGGTGGCGACGACGTCACGGACGACGCCCTCCTCGTCGAGCACGTACGTCGACCGTGTGGCGGCGCCCACCTTCTCGTTGAAGGTCCCGTAGGCCTTCGCCACGTCGCCGTGCGGCCAGTAGTCCGACAGCACGGGGAACTCGAAGCCGTTCTGCTCCGCCCACTCCTTGTTCGTGGGCACGGCGTGCGTCGTGACGACGACCACCCGCGCGTCGAGGTCCTTCAGCGCGGCGAGGTTGTCGCGCAGGGCGCAGGCCTCGGCGTCGCAGATCCCGGTGAAGGGGAAGGGGATGAAGACGACGAGCGCCTTGTTCCCGGCGAGGTCGCTCTTCGAGACCATCTCACGGTCGGTGTTGGGGAGGGTGAAGTCGGGAGCCGGCGCTCCGATCTCGGCGGCCATCACGGTCCTTTCGGTGGGGGAGGCCAACGTACCGGCCGTCCGGACGCTACTCGTCGAACCCGTCGAGGGTGACGCGGGCGGCCCAGCCGACGACGTCGTCGAGCTCGTCGAGGGTGGGGAGCATGCCGGGGCCCTCCCACATGCGCGACAGCGTCTCCTCCCCGAGGCGTCGCTCCACCTCGGCGCAGAACGTCGTGCCGGATCGGTAGCGGTCGTGCTGGAGCTCGAGCCCGAGGATCCGTTGCAGCATCTGTTCGCCCTCGGCCGGTTCGGCGCGCCGGCGGTCGATGGCGGTCCGGATGGCGTCGGCGTCGGGGACCATGCCCGGCGCGGCGCGATCGACCAGCCACTCGGCGTACCCCTCGGTCACGGCCATGAAGGCCTGGATGGCGTCGAGGGCCTCGCGATGCCCGTCGCCGGCGAGGAGCCCGGTGAAGCCGCTGGGGTCCTCCAGCATCCGCTGCAACGATTCGGGATCCTCGAGGGAGCCCATGCGCTCCTGAAGCTGCTGCGGGTCGAGTTCCAGGCGGTCGGCGAAGTCCTCCATGAGGGCGGCGACGTGGTCCTCCACCCACGGCAGCGAGAACTCGGCGCGGTGGACCACCTCGTGGAGGGCCACCCAGAGCCGCACCTGACGAACGTCCAGGCCGGCGTCGTCGGCGAAGGCCTCCACGTTGGGGGCGACGAAGGTGATCGGCCCTCCGATGGGGAGGCCCACGTCGAACTGGCCGAGGACCCGCTGGCTCATGAAGCCCGCCATCGTCCCCATCTGCATGCCGACGAGGGCCGGGCCGAGCTGCGAGAACATCGCCGCCATCGGATCGGACGACGGCGCCGACAGGGCGCCGCCGCCGAGTTTCTCGGCGAGGGGCTCGGCGAAGAACCCGAAGCCCTCGACGTTCTCGGCGGCCCACCGGCGCCGGTCGACGACACGGGCCTCCGCGGTGCCGGAGACGGCATCGAGGGGCGAGGCGCGGTCGACGAGCTGGGCGGCGGTCCGGGTGAGCTCCAGGTACTCCTCGGCGACCCAGGGCTCGATCGGTTCGCTGGCGCCGGCGCTCGACTCGGCGATCTCGCGAGCCAGCTTCCAGTTGACGGGGCCCGACGACTCCAGGAGCTCCCGGAGGCGGTCGAACAGGTTCTCGGTCACACGTTCTCCGGGCGGGCGAGCAGCGTGAGCTCCAGCGTACGCGTCTCCCCGCCGCGGTCGATCTCCATCGACACCGTGTCGCCGACGCGGTAGAAGCGGAGGCCCACGACCAGCTGGTCCATCGTGACGACCCGTTCGCCGTCGAAGCTGCGGATGATGTCGCCCGCCTGCAGGCCGGCCTCGGCGGCGGCGGTGTCGTCGAGGACGCTGGCCACGACGACCCCCGACGGGATCGACGCGCCGTCGGGTGCCTCCTCGAAGAAGGTGGAACCGGTGATGCCGAGGAAGGCGTGGCGGACCTCGCCCCGCTCGATGAGCTCGTCGGTGATGCGAACGACCATCTCCACGGGGATGGCGAACCCGAGACCCTCGGCGCCGGCGTCGCTCACCCCGATGGCGGTGGTGATGCCGATGAGGCGCCCCTCGGCGTCGACGAGCGCGCCGCCGCTCGACCCCCGGTTGATCGGTGCGTCGGTCTGGAGCATCCCGAACAGCTCCGAGTTGCCGTTCGTGCGCACTCGGCGATCGAAGGCGCTCACCACGCCCACCGTCACCGAGGGGCCACCCTGCAGTCCGAGGGGTGACCCGACGGCGATGGCCGTGTCGCCGATCTCGAGCTCGTCGGCGGCGCCGAGCTCGACGGCGGTGAGGCCGCCGCTCGTGTCGATCCGCACCACGGCGAGGTCGGTGAGGGCGTCCTCGCCGACGAGCTCGGCCTCGTAGGCGCGGCCGTCGGCGAACACGACCCGGACGTTGCTGGCGCCGTCGACGACGTGCTGGTTCGTGACGAGCAGCTGCTCGTCGGCGTCGAGCACCACCCCGGACCCCGAGCCCTCGGTCACGAAGGAGCCGCCGGATCCCGTGCCCACCTCCACCGTCACGATGGACGGCACGACCCGGCGGGCCACGGCGGTGGCGGTGGGGAGTCCCTCGGCGTCGGCGGAGACGATCTGGGTCTCGACCCGTTCGATGACGGTCTCGGGGGCCTCACCCGGATCCACGAGGATCGCCACGGCTATCGCGGCGATCGTGGCGCCGAGGAGACCGGCGAGGACGGCGACGAGGGCCAGGGTCCGCCGCGTGATCCCGCCGCGTTCGGTGCGGGCCGGGCGATCCCGGGCGATGTCGTCGGCGGGGCGGCGGATCTGGCCGGCCGGGGGGAAGGAGTAGTCGGGGCCTTCGGCCCGGGGCGTCGGTCCCGGCGGGGGAGGTGTGATCGGTCCGGTGCCGAGGGCGCCCGGCGGGGCGTAGGCGACGTGCTCCTCGGGCACGGGACGTTCGGTCGCTGGCGTGTCGGGCTCGGAGGGCCCGCCGGTAGTGTCGGCCATGAGGAGGATTGTATGGACACATCCCCGGTACGAGGTCGCGACGTCCGGGTGCGCGTCGGTCCGGAGCCCGTCGACGCCGGCGACCTCGTCGACGCGGTGGCGGACCCCGCAGCGGGGGCCACCTGTTGCTTCCTCGGCACCGTTCGCAACCACGCCCCCGGGCGGGAGGGCGTGACCCACCTCGAGTACGAGGCGTACGGGGAGACCGTCGAAGGCGTGATCGCCGGCATCGTCGACGAGGCCGTCGGTCGCTGGCCGATCCTGCGCGCCGTCGTGGAGCATCGGGTGGGGAGTCTCGACGTGGGCGAGGCGTCGGTCGGCGTCGCCGTGTCGTCGGCCCACCGGGCCGACGCCTTCGAGGCCGCCCGCTACCTCATCGACGAACTGAAGCGACGCGCCCCCATCTGGAAGAAGGAGCACTGGCCGGGCGGCGCCGAGTGGGTCCGGGAGGATCTGGAACACCGCTGAGGCGAGGAAACCGCAGGTCGGACACCGCTCCCGGCTCGCTGGTATCGTCGCAGCCACGCCTACGGGAGGACGGGCGGCGGTGCTCGCATTGCGCAATCTGGAGGTCGTGTACAGCGACGTCATCCTCGTGTTGCGCGGCATCTCCCTCGAGGTCCCCGACGAATCGATCGTGGCGCTGCTCGGCGCCAACGGGGCGGGCAAGACCACGGTGCTGCGGGCCGTGAGCGGACTCCTCGACGTGCACAACGGAGACATCACGAAGGGTGAGATCTCCCTCGACGGCGAGCGGATCGATCGCCTGAGCGCCGCGAAGATCGTCGGACGGGGCATCTCCCAGGCGATGGAGGGGCGGCGGGTCCTCGGCGAGCTGACGGTCGAGGAGAACCTGAAGCTGGGTGCCCACACGAACCGCCGACACATGGACGAGAACCTGGATCGGGTCTACGGATTGTTTCCCGACCTGAAGGACCGCCCGAAGTTCACGGCCGGCTACCTCTCGGGCGGCCAGCAGCAGATGCTGGCGATCGGGAGGGCGCTCATGTCCAGCCCCCGGTACCTGCTCCTCGACGAACCGAGCCTCGGTCTCGCCCCCCTCCTCGTCCAGCAGATCCGCGACATCATCGTCGAGATCAACGAGCAGGGAACCGGTGTCCTCCTCGTGGAGCAGAACGCCACGATGGCGCTGTCCATCGCCGACCACGGCTACATCATGGAGACCGGGAAGGTCGTCATGGACAAGCCCGCCTCCGAGCTCCTCGAGGACGACGACGTCCGAGAGTTCTACCTGGGCCTCCACGCCGAGGGCGACACCCAGTCCTTCGCCACCGTGAAGCACTACCGGCGCAAGAAGCGGTGGCTGTCGTGAGGCGGCGGATGCTCCACGAGTTCCTGCCGGCCGGCGGCGAGTCGGGCACGCCGATCCTCGAGATCGACGACATCCATCTGTCCTTCGCCGGACTGAAGGCCGTCGACGGCGTCTCCTTCACCGTCCACACCGACGAGATCTTCGCGGTGATCGGTCCGAACGGCGCCGGGAAGACGTCGATCTTCAACTGCATCTCCGGCGTCTATCACCCCCAGCAGGGAAGCATCCGGTTCCTCGGCGACGACCTCCTCGGCGTGCGCCCCGACCGGGTGGCCGATCGGGGCATCGCGCGCACCTTCCAGAACATCGAATTGTTCCCCCAGATGACCGTCCTCGACAATCTCATGCTGGGCCGGCACCAGCACGTCGGCTACGGCACCCCCTCGGCGATGATCCGCGTCGGGAGGGCCGCAGCGGAGGAGGCCCGAAACCGGGCCGTCGTCGAGGGGATCGTCGAGTTCCTCGAGATCCAGCACCACCGCAAGTCCTTCGTCGCCATGCTGCCCTACGGCATCCAGAAGCGGATCGAGCTGGGACGGGCCCTCGCGATGGAGCCGAAGCTGCTGCTCCTCGACGAGCCCGTCGCCGGCATGAACGTCGAGGAGACCGAGGACATGGCCCGCTTCATCACCGACATCAAACGCGAGCTCGGCATCGGGATCATCCTCGTCGAGCACGACATGCGCATGGTCATGGACCTCGCCGACCAGGTCCTCGCCATCGACTTCGGGAAGCCCATCGCCGTCGGCACCCCGTCGGAGATCCAGCAGCACCCCGACGTCGTGCGCGCCTACCTGGGGCAGGAACACGCCATCGCCGAGACGGGAGACACCACGTGACCACCACCGCGCCGGAGCCGACGATCACCCTCGAGACCCCTGCCGCCAAGCTGCGGCAGTGGGCCGAGACGGCCCCCGACCAGGTGGCGCTGCGCGAGAAGAACCGCGGGATCTGGCGCGAGATCACGTGGCGGCAGTACTGGGAGAGCGCCTCTCACTTCGCCCACGCCCTGCTGTCCCGGGGCATCGAGCCCGGCGACCGGGTCGCCATCCATTCCGAGAACCGCCCCGAGTGGATGTACACGGATCTGGGGACCGTGGCCGCCCGGGCCATCTGTCTCGGGTTGTACCCGACGAACCCCTCCGCGGAGGTGGAGTACCTCCTCCAGAACTCGGGCGCCCGGATCCTCGTCGTCGAGGACCAGGAGCAGGCCGACAAGGTGCTGGCGATCCCCGCCGAGCGTCTGCCGGAGCTCGATCTCGTCGTGTTCATCGAGCGCCGCGGCGTGGACGTCTACGACGATCCCCGCCTCGTCGGGTGGGACGAGTTCCTCGCCGAGGGGCGGGCCCACGCCGAGGCACACCCCCGGGCGCTCGACGAACGGATGGCCGCGGCCGAGCCCGACGACATCGCGTATCTCATCTACACGTCGGGCACGACGGGCCCCCCGAAGGGTGTGATGCTGTCGGTGGAGAACACCGCGTGGGCGGGCAAGCTGCTCGGATCGCCCGGCGGCCTGGTCGATCCGCCGCCGAACCAGGACGACATGACGATCTCGTACCTGCCGCTGTGTCACGTCTACGAGAAGGCCCTCAACGTCTGGCTGGCCATGTGGTACGGCCATGTCGTCCACTTCGGGGAGTCCATCGACACGCTCACCGTGGACATGCGCGACGTGCAGCCGACGATCTTCCCCGCCGTGCCGAGGATCTGGGAGCGCCTCCATGCCGCGGCCGAGGTGCGGCTCGCCTCGGCGTCGCCGCTCAAGAAGATCAATGCGGGCATCTGGCTGAAGGCGGCCGGGTACATCGGGAACACCCTCGCCCGCACCGGCGGGAAGCACACCGTGGTGTCGCGGGTGCTCCTGGCCCTCGGCGAGGTGTTCCTGTTCCGGGCGCTCAAGGAGCGCCTGGGCCTCCGCCGGGTGCGCCACGGTGTGTCGGGTGCCGCCCCGATCGCCCCCGAGATCATCCAGTTCTTCCTCGGCATCGGCGTGCCGCTCTTCGAGGGCTACGGCATGTCGGAGAACTGTGCGGTGGCGACCACGAACGGACCCGGGAGCCTGAAGCTCGGCACGGTCGGGAAGCCCTATCCGCAGATCGAGCTGAAGCTGGACGACGACACGAACGAGATCCTCGTGCGTCACCCGGCCGTGTTCGAGGGCTACTGGCGCAACGAGGAGGCCACCCGGGAGACCCTGGACGAGGACGGGTGGCTCCACACCGGCGACGTCGGCGAGTGGGACGGCGAGTTCCTGAAGATCGTCGACCGCGTGAAGGACATCATCATCACGTCGGGCGGCAAGAACATCTCGCCGTCCGAGATCGAGAACAGCCTGAAGACGTCGCCCTTCATCAAGGAGGCGATCGTCATCGGCGATCGCCGCAAGTACCTGACCGCCCTCATCGGGATCGAGTTCGACGTGACGAGCGAGTGGGCGCAGCGCAAGAAGCTGCCCCACACGACCTACCGCGACCTGTCCGAGAAACCCGAGGTGGTGGCGCTGGTGCAGCGGGCCGTCGACGAGACGAACGAGAAGTTCTCCCGGGTGGAGGGCATCAAGTACTTCCGGCTCCTCACGAAGGAACTCGACCACGAGGACGGCGAGTTGACCGCCACCCAGAAGGTGAAGCGGAAGGTCATCGAGGAGCGCTTCGCCGACGAGATCGAGTCGATGTACTGATGCTGTCGATGGAGACGACGGGAGCGGATCGATGACGCAGCTGATGCAGGCGCTCGTCAACGGGGTCGCGCTCGCCGGCATCTACACGCTCATCGCGCTCGGCTTCGTCGTCATCTACAAGTCGATGCAGGTCCTCAACTTCGCCCAGCCCGGGCTCCTGCTGCTGGGCACCTACTGGGTGGTCTACTTCGCGACGGTGTGGGACTGGCCGTTCTGGGTGGCGATCCTCATCGCCGTGGGCCTGTCCGCGCTCACCGGTGTCGCCCTCGAGCGGGTGTTCCTCCGGCCGATGGTCGGCAAACCCGTGTTCGCGGTGGCGATCATGACGATCGGCATCGACGTGATCCTGCGCGTCTTCGCGTCGGACCTCCTCGGCCTCGACGTGCGGCCCATCGGCGATCCGTGGGGCCTCCAGGTGGTCGGCTGCGGTCCGGAGGACGGCCTCGGTTGCACGACCCTGTTCGGCCTCATCCTCACCCAGCGCCAGCTGGCGGCCATCGCCACCGCAGCGGTGCTGTTCGCCGCCCTGGTCGCCTTCTTCAAGTTCACCCGCATGGGCCTGGCGATGCGGGCCACGGCCTTCGACCAGGAGGTGGCGCTCACCCAGGGCGTGTCGGTGGCGGCCGTGTTCGCACTCTCGTGGGCGATCGCGGCGGTCTTCGCCATGGCGGGCGGGGTGTTCCTGGGCGCCGGCATCGGGGTGGACCGGTCCGTCGCCGTCCAGGCGCTCAAGGCGCTCCCGGTGGTGGTCGTCGGCGGGCTCGATTCGATCAACGGCGCGGTGGTCGGGGCCCTCATCATCGCCATCGCCGAGCAGCTGACCTCGACGTATCAGTTCCAGTACCTCGGTTTCCTGGGGTCGGGGTTCGCCCAGGTGGTGCCCTACCTGGTCATGTTCATCGTGCTGCTCGTCCGCCCCTACGGCCTGTTCGGCACGAAGGAGGTGGAACGGGTATGAGGTTCCGCCCGGGCCTCGTCGCCGACTACCGCGAAGACGCGGCGATCTTTCGCACGGGGACCCAGCGAGTGTGGATCGCCGTCCTGCTCGTCGTCCTCGTGCTGCTCGGGGTGGGCGCCGGCATCCCGATCCTGCCGGGGCTCTTCACGCTGACCCTCGAAGGGGACATGCTCCTGCTGGCCGTCACCGCGCTGGTCGCCGCGATCGGCGCCATCGGACTCAACATCGTCACCGGGTTCGCCGGCCAGGTGTCCCTCGGCCACGCCTTCTTCCTCGGCATCGGAGCCTTCACGGCGGCCCTGCTCGGCGGCGAGGAGGTTGTCCGGTCGGTGTCGACGGGCGAGATCGTGCGGGGGTACGAGCTCGACATGATCATCTGGCTCCCCGCTTCGGGACTGGTGGCCGCGCTCGCCGGGCTCATCGTGGCCCCGGTGGCCTTCCGACTGAAGGGCCTCTATCTGGCCTTCGTCACCCTGGGGCTCGTGTTCGTGGGCGGGCACCTGTTCCGGGAGTTCAAGGGCATCACCGGCGGGGTCGGCCTCGGTCGGGAGGCCGCGGTGCCCTCACTCCTCGGCTTCCGGTTCGACGAGGACGGCGAGGTCTTCGGGATCTTCCTGAGCGCCGAGCAGAAGCACTTCTTCCTGGCGCTCGTGCTGCTGCTCGTGATGGGTCTGGCGGCTCGCAACCTGGCCCGATCGCGCATCGGCCGGGCGCTCTCGGCCATCCGCGACCGCGACATCGCCGCGGAGATCATGGGGATCTCGCTCACCCGCTACAAGACGATCGCCTTCGTCGTGTCGTCCTTCTACGCCGGGATCGCCGGAGCCCTGTTGTTCTCGGTCATCGGGCGGGTGGAGCCGACCGAGTTCAGCGACCTCCCCGGGCTGCTGCTCTCGGTCGAGTACATCGCCATGGTCCTCATCGGTGGGATTGCGACCATCTCGGGATCCATCATGGGCGCCGTCTTCATCATCTTCCTCCCGAGGATGGTGGAGGAACTGGCGGCGACGGGCCTGTTGGGGTTCATCGGCGAGTCGGCGGGCTCGGGCCTCCTGGACGTGTCGCAGCTCGCCCGGGTGCTCTTCGGCGGCTTCATCGTCGTCTTCCTCATCTTCGAACCGCTCGGGCTGTACGGCATCTGGATCCGGGTCCGCAACTACTGGAAGGCCTTTCCCTTCTCGTACTGATCCCACGATCTGGCAGTCGAGGTTGTGCGACCGCTCACGTTCTCCGGTAGATTCGGGCCACGCCCGGGTACGGGCATCGCACCGTGCCGGGCCCATCAGATCCAACAGGGAGGACACGGGACTATGAAGCGACGGCGATGGTTGACCATCGCGGCCCTGGTCACCGTCTTTGCACTCGTCGCCGCCGCATGCGGTGACGACGACGACGCAGGGACGACGACCGCGGCGCCGACCACGAGCGAGGCCACCACCACGACGGCGGCCGAGACGACCACCACGGCCGCCGACACGACGACCACGACGGCCGCGGCGACCACGACGACCGCCGCCGGCCCGGGCGTGAACTTCGACGTCGGCGTCACGGCCGAGCCGTGCCCCGATTCGCCGAATCCCGACAACGGCTGCATCTACCTCGGTGTGATCTCGGACCTCTCCGACGGTCCGTTCGCCGCGGTGGCCGTGCCGCTCACGCAGGCCCAGGAGGACTTCTGGGGCGTCGTGAACGACAACGGCGGCCTGAACGGGTTCGACGTGGCGATCACGTCCGACAACACGATCGATGCGCACTACGTGCCGGACGAGACCGTCGCGGGCTACGAGCAGATCCGCAACGACGTCGTGGCGCTCGCCCAGATCCTGGGTACGCCGCAGTCGCAGGCGGCGCTGCCGCTGCTCGCCGAGGACCAGACGGTGGCCGCCCCGGCCACGTGGTGGTCCGGTTGGTCGTTCCCCGAGTTCGACCAGGGCCTCATCCTGGAAGCCGGCTCGTCCTACTGCTTCGAGGGCATGAACTCCATGACCTTCGCGGCGCAGAACTTCGTGGGTGACGCCACCGGCTTCACCAGCCCGGCGGACATCCCCTGGGCCATCGTCGCCTTCCCCGGCGACTACGGCGGCGACTGGGCCGCCGGCGCGAAGATCGCCGCAGCCGAGCTCGGCTTCGGCGCGCCGCTGGAGATCCTGCAGATCCCCTTCTCGGTCGGGGGGACGGCC
>JAWVYO010000030.1:0-25253 GCA_033722675.1 Acidimicrobiia bacterium
CAGGACGGCCGGGGCGGGGCAGGGGCCCCGCCTCCGGAGGAGGGCCGACCGGCGTCTGTTCGGCGGCGTCAGCCGCCGAAGTCGGCCCGGGAAGAGAGCAGGGAACGGCCCGAGCGGAGCGGGAGACATGCCGGAGAGGGCAGCATTGCCCGGCTCAGTTCTGGATGAGGTTGGCGATGTTGAACATCGGGAGGTAGAGCGCGATGAGGATGCCGCCGACTGCGATGCCCATGACGATGATGAGCATCGGCTCGATGAGGCTCGTCAGCGCGTTGACCGTGTCGTCGACCTCGTTGTCGTAGAAGTCGGACACCTTGGCCAGCATGGTGTCGAGCTCGCCGGTCTCCTCGCCGACGGCCATCATCTGGGTGACCATCGGGGGGAAGACCTCGTGGCGTTCCAGGGGTCCGGCGAGCGACTCGCCGCCCTTCACCGAGCCCTGGACGTCCCGGACGGCTTCGGCCACGAGGGCGTTGCCGGCGGTCTGTGCGACGATGTCGAGGGCCTGGAGGACGGGGACGCCCGTCCGGCTCAGGACCGACAGCGTCCGGGTGAACCGGCTGATCGCCACCTTCTGGACGAGACCGCCGAAGATGGGCACCTTCAGCTTGAAGCGATCCCACTGGCGCGCACCGTCCTCGGTGACCTTCCACTTCTTGAACGCGTAGACGCCGCCGACGGTCATGAGGCCGCCGATCCACCAGAACGTGGTGAGGATGCCCGAGATCGTGATGAGCATCTGCGTCGGCGCAGGCAGCGTCCCGCCGAGGTCGTCGTACATCCGTTCGAAGATGGGGACCACGAAGAGGAGCATGCCCGAGACGATCGCGACGATGAGCACGAGGACCACGACCGGATAGGCCATCGCGGACTTCACCTTGCCGCGGAGCCGGACGTTCGCTTCGAGCGTGTCGGCCAACCGCATGAGGGTCTCGTCGAGAGCGCCGCCCACCTCGCCGGCCTGCACCATCGACACATAGAGATGCCCGAACACGTCCGGATGGGCTTCGAGGGCCGTGGACAGCGCGGTGCCGCGCTCCACCCGGCCCCGGACGTCGGCGATGACGTCGGAGAGGGCCTCGTTCTCGGTCTGGGCCTCGAGGATCGACAGCACGCGGATCAGGGTGAGGCCCGAGTTGACCATCGTCGCCATCTGACGGCTGAAGAGGGCGACGTCCTTCGGCTTGACCTTCGTCCGGGAGAACCCCGGGATCGTGATCTCCTTCTGGAGCGCCGAGGTCTTCTTCTCGGCGATCTTCAGGGGGATGTAGCCGCGTTCGCGCAACGCCTGCGCCACCGCCGTGCTGGATCCGCCCTCCATCTCGCCGGCGTGGATCGAACCGCTCCGATCGCGGACCCGATACTCGAAGGTGCTCGCGGTGGTGCTCATGTCCGGCGGCCCACGAGGTTCGCGAACTCGTCGGGACTCTGGGCCCGCTCGGCGGCCACCGCCACGGAGACCTTCCCGCTGCGGACGAGTTGGGCGAGGGCCTGGTCCATGGTCTGCATGCCGTGCCGACCGCCGGCCTGGATGGCGCTGCGGATCTGATGCACCTTGCCCTCGCGGATCAGGTTCCGGATGGCGGGGGTGGCGACCATCACCTCGATGGCGGGCACCCGGCCGTCACCCTCGACGTTCGGCAGGAGCTGTTGGGTGATGACGCCCTGGATCGTCCCCGCCAACTGCACCCGCACCTGCTGCTGCTGGTGGGGCGGGAACACGTCGATCATCCGCTCGACGGACTGGGGGGCGTCCTGCGTATGGAGCGTGGCGAAGACGAGGTGGCCCGTCTCGGCGGCGGTCAGCGCCGTCGCCATCGTCTCCAGGTCGCGCAACTCTCCGACCAGGATGACGTCGGGGTCCTGGCGGAGGGCGTGCTTGAGTGCGGCGGAGAACGAGTCCGTGTCGGACCCGACCTCACGCTGGTTCACGATCGCCTTGTTGTGGCGATGCAGGAACTCGATCGGATCCTCGACGGTCATGATGTGGACCGCCCGCGTCCGATTGATGAGATCGATCATCGAGGCGAGGGTCGTGGACTTGCCCGAACCCGTGGCGCCCGTCACGAGCACGAGCCCGCGCGGCATCTCGGCGAGCTCGCTCACCACCGGGGGCATCCCCAGCTCCTCGGGCGTCATGATGTCGTTGGGGATCGCCCGCAGCACCGCGCCGACCGAGCCCCGCTGGAAGAACACGTTGACGCGGAACCGGCCCCGGCCGGGCAACGGATGGGAGGCGTCCAGCTCGCGCAGCTCCTCGAACTCCTCGCGCTGGCGGCCGGTGAGGATCCCGTAGATCATCTGGCGGAGCGGACCCGGCATGAGCCGGGGGTAGTCCTCGAGCACGTGGAGGTGCCCGTTCACACGGATCTGCGGTTGCGATCCCGCCGTCAGGTGCAGGTCGGAGCCACCCCGGGTCATGAGGAGCTCCAGCAGCTCGTTGATGTGCAGTTCTCCCTCGTCGGCGTCCGAAGGCTCCTGCTTGGGCTCTGCGTTGAACGCGGCTTCCCGGACGACCGAGGCCTCGGCCTGGCGGGCGAAGTCCTCCTCGGGATACACCTTCTCGATGGCTTCCTTCAGTCCGTCGCGGGGCGCCATCGCGGGGACGATGGAGCCCCCGAGCGCCTTGCGGACCTGGTCGACATGGGCGTCGTCGAGGGGGACGGGCAGCGCGACAACGAACGCGCCGGACTCGTGGACCCGCAACGGCAGGACGCCGAGGCGCCGCGCCGTCACCGGGTCGAGGCGTCGTACCGCGTCGTCCTCCACCCGGAGGTCGGCCTGCGGGTCGACGTACTCGAGCGACAGCGACTTCGCCACGGTCCGGAGGACGTCGGTCTGACGGACGAGCCCGCTCTCGACGATCAGGCGTGCGAGGTGCACGCCGGTCTCGCTCGATCGGGCCGACAGGCCCTCGAGGTCGTCCACGGTCATCAGTCGCTGATCGACCAGCATCTGGCCGAGGCGACGCGCCACCTTGCTCATCACACCACCACCCTGAGGACTTCTTCGAGCGTGGTCAGCCCGAGCCTCACCTTGTCGATTCCGTCCTGACGCAGGGTGCGCATCCCCTGCTCGATCGCCACGCGCTTGATCTCGTTCGACGGCCTGCGCTCGACCGCCATCCGCTCGATCTCCTCGCTCACGAGGAGGATCTCGTTGATCGAGACCCGGCCCCGGTATCCCGTGTCGCCGCAGACCTTGCATCCGACGGCCCGGTAGAGCGTCACGGGGCCGTCGACCTCGCCGATCCGCATCCGCTCCACCATCTCCGGGGTGGCCTCGAACGGCTCACGGCAGCGCTCGCACAGCCGGCGGGCGAGCCGTTGGGCGAGGATCGAGTCGAGGGCGGAGGAGACCAGGTACGGCTCCACGCCCATGTCGACGAGGCGACCGATGCTCGACGCCGCGTCCTTCGTGTGCAGCGTCGTGAGCACGAGGTGTCCGGTGAGGGCGGCCTCGACGGCGGTCTTGGCGGTCTCGCCGTCGCGCACCTCGCCGACGAGGACGATGTCGGGGTCGGATCGCAGGATCGCCTTCAGGACCGTGGCGAACTGGAGCCCGGCCTTGCGATTCACCTGCACCTGGGTGATGCCCGGGAGCCGGTACTCGACCGGGTCCTCGACGGTGATGATGTTGACGTCGGGCTCGTTGAGGACGTTCAGCGTGGCGTACAGGGTCGTCGTCTTGCCGGACCCCGTCGGGCCGGTGACGAGGATGGCCCCGTACGGCTTGGAGTACGAGCGCTCGAACCGTTCGAGGGAGTGCGGCAGGTAGCCGAGCTCGGGGAGGTCGAGCACCGCATCGTCCTTGTCGAGCACACGGATGACGACCTTCTCGCCGTAGATGGACGGCAGCGTCGCGACGCGGAGGTCGATGGCGCGTCCACCCACCCGCAGACCGACGCGCCCGTCCTGGGGCACCCGGCGTTCTGCGATGTCCAGGTCGGCCATGATCTTCAGTCGGGACACGACGGCGCCCGACACCGACTTCGGCGTCGTCATGATCTCGTGGAGGACGCCGTCGATGCGGAAGCGGACCCGCAGGTCGCGCTCCCCCGGCTCGATGTGGAGGTCGGAGGCACGCTCGTTGACCGCCCGGCTGATGAGCGTGTTGACGAGCTTGACCACCGGCGCCTCTTCGGTGGCCGCCTCGACGTGGCGCAGGTCCTCGCTCTCCTCCTCTTCGCCGATGATGTCGGTGAGGTCGGCCACCGACTCGTCGAAGCGGCCGAGCCGGGCGATCGCCGCGTCGATGTCGGCGCGGGTGGCGACCTTCGGGATGATGCGCATGCCGGTGACGGCGCGAATGTCGTCGACGACGAGGACGTTGCCGGGGTCCGCCATGGCCACGACGAGGCGTTCGTCCTCGAAGCGGATGGGGATCGCGGCGTACCGTTTCGCCAGCGAGTCGGGGATCATCGCCGCCGCAGCGGGGTCGACCGTCTCGTCCGACAGGTTGACGAACTCGATGCCGATCTGGCGGGCGATCGCCTGCACGAGATCGTTCTCGGAGATGATGCCCTCGTCGACGAGGACGCGTGTGAAGGGCTGACCGCTCTGCTCGTGGACCATCTCGGCCCGCCGATAGTCCTCGGCGGTGACGATCCCTTCTTCGAGCAGCAACGTGCCGATGTGCTCGCCCTTGACTGCCACCGGTGCTCCTTGCGAGTGAATTGCTCCGGGATCAGTGTTCGGCACGCCGGGGCGGTGGCTTGAGGTCCGGTCGATGCGTCGGTGACGTGCCTTCCTTCGTCCCGGCCGTGACGGGGCGGGACGGTCGGATCGAAGGCGCCCGGCCGGTCCGACCGGCGGCTGCCGCCGGCGGCCCCCCTCCCCCTCCGCAGCCTCCGTGGCAGGACGGCCGGGGCGGGGCAGGGGCCCGCCTCCGGAGGAGGGCCGACCGGCGTCTGTTCGGGCGGCCGAAGGCCGACCGAAGTCGGCCCGGGAAGAGACCAGAGCACAGCCTCACCCCGCGGCGGCAGCACCCGACACCGCTCCCGAGGGAGCGCAGCGACCGACGGGAATCTCCCGCATCACCCCGACGTGACTCGGCCTCCGTGGCCCGGAACGGCCTCAGCGGAGCGGACAGCATGGCGGAGCCGACAGCAGGGCCCCACCCCGCGGCGGCAGCACCCCCCACCGCTCCCGAGGGAGCGAAGCGACCGACGGGAATCTCCCGCGTCAGACAGAAGCGACTCGGCCTCCGTGGCCCGGAACGGCCCGAGCGGAGCGGAAGGAACGGTGACTAGTCACCCGTCGCCGACGGAATGACACCGCAGGTGGTGGGAAACCGCTTTCATCGCTCACGCTGGGTGTTTAGCTTGGCCACACAGCGAAGTTACACGGCGGATCCGGGAGGATCGGACATGACGGTGGACGTTCAGGCGGCGCGGGAACGGAGGCGCCAGCGCCGACTCAAGCGGGTGGCCATCGTGCTGGCACCCCTCGTGGCCTGGCTGTGGCTCCGGATCCTCGGCGGCAATCCCGTCTCCCCCGGTTTCCCCCGCCTCTCCGAGGACGCCATGTTCTGGCTGCCGGGCATCCTCATCGTCCTCCTGCTCGGCGCCGTCCTCGTGCTCCCGATGCTCTCCAACGGACGGTCGCCCGAGGTCGTCTTCCTCCCCGAGCAGATCGACGTCTCCTTCGACGACGTCAAGGGCCTCGGTCCGGTCCTCGGCGAGGTCCGCCACAGTCTCGACGTGTTCCTCAACCACCAGCGGTTCCGTGACGAGATGGGCGGCGAGCCCCGGCGCGGCATCCTCTTCGAGGGCCCGCCCGGGACGGGCAAGACCCACACCGCCAAGGCGATGGCCAAAGAGGCCGGGGTCCCGTTCCTCTTCGTGTCCTCCACGGCCTTCCAGAGCATGTGGTACGGCGCCACCGCCCGGAAGATCCGCTCCTACTTCCGCAAGCTCCGCAAGGTCGCCCGGGCCGAGGGCGGCGCCATCGGATTCATCGAGGAGTTCGACGCCATCGGCACGAAGCGGGGCGGCATGGATCGCATGACGGCCGAGGCGCCCGGCGGACCCCGCACCGAGCGGAGCGCGATCAGCGAGGGGACGGGCGGCGTCGTGAACGAGCTGCTCGTCCAGATGCAGTCCTTCGACGAGCCGACCCGGGCCGTCAAGATGCGCAACGGCCTCGTCCGGATGATCAACGCCTTCCTCCCCGCCCACCGGCAGCTTCGGACCCGCCAGGCCGACTTCGCCAACGTCCTCCTCATCGGGGCGACGAACCGGGCCGACTCCCTCGACCCGGCCCTCCTCCGCCCCGGGCGGTTCGACCGTGTGCTCCACTTCGCCATCCCGGCGCGCACGGAACGGCGGGAGCTCATCGACCTGTTCCTCGGACGCAAGGCACACGACGACACCGTCGACGAGCAGGCCCGCGAGGACCTGGCGGCCACGACCATGGGCTACAGCCCGGCGTCGCTGGAGCGCCTCTTCGACGAGGCCCTCCTCTTCGCGCTCCGCGACGGACGGGCCCGCCTGTCGGTCGACGACCTCCGCCGCGCCCGCATGGACATCGAGATCGGCCTCGCCGAGCCCACCGAGTACACGCCGGAGGAACGCGAGTCGATCGCCGTCCACGAGGCGGGGCACGCCGTCATGGCCTACCTCGTCGGCAAGGGCCGGAAGCTCGAGCTGCTGTCGATCGTGAAACGCAAGGACTCCCTCGGGTTGCTCGCCCACTCCGAGGCAGAGGAGCGCTACACGAAGCGTCGCAGCGAGACGCTCGCCCTCATCCAGATCTCCCTGGGCGGCATGGTCGCCGAAGAGCTCTTCTTCGGGGAGTCGGGCACCGGGCCCGGCGGCGACCTCGTGGCCGCCACCAACGTGGCGGTCGAGATGGTCGGCGCCCTCGGCCTCGGCGGATCGCTCATCTCGTTCCGCGCCCTCGACGGCGGCCCCTTCGCCGGCAACCTGGCTGCGAAGGTCCTCGGCGACGACACGGCGAGAGCCGCCGTCGATCGGATCCTCGACGAACAGAAGGCCTTCGTCCACGACGTCCTCGCCCGCAACCGCCACCTCGTGGAGACGCTGCGCGACGCCCTCCTCGACCGCAACGAGCTCGTCGGCCGGGAGCTCGTCGAGATCCTCGACGGGGCCTCCGAGCGCACGGTCGTCGACCTCACCGAGGTCTGAACGGCGGACTCAGGGCGCCGCGGCGGCGAGCCCGGCGGTGAGCACCACCGCCAGACCGAGGACCACCTGCTGGGCGCCGAGGACGGCGACGGGGACCGGACGAACCCTGACGAGTGCGAGGTGCACCACCGCCAGGATCCCGACGGCGGCCGCGCCCACGGCCGTGACCAGGTCGCCCACGAGTCCGAAGCCGACGGCTGCCACGGCGACCAGCTGCGCCAGGTCGTTCTCGACGATCCCCGGGGCCTGGCCCTTCGTCCTGCGCACCTGCACCCGGACGTGACCGACGGCGGCGATCGCCCGGGCGGCCGCCACGATCCAGAGGCCGGCGGCGAGGTCGTCGGCGCCGCCGTCGGCGAGGACCACGGCCGCCGCCACCGCGGCGATGCCCACGGAGCCCGTCACCTCCGGCAGGAGGCGTCGACTGCGGCTCACGGCGTCGAACGCGAAGGCCACGACGACGAGGGGGGCGGCCGCCGCGAGCGGCCACCAGAAGGGCGACGCCGCCAGGACCACCGCGCCCCCGATCGCCGCGACCAGCACCGCCGCCTCCACACCCGCCACCAGCGCGGCGACACGCGTCCGGGGCAGCCGGCGACGCCGGTAGGCGTCCACGAGGAGGAGCCGCACCGGGGTTCGCAGGAGGAAGGAGACGAGGGCGGCGACCCCGAGCAGCACCCCGGCACCCGATGGAGCGACGACCAGCCCCAGCAGGACCGGTTCGAGCGTGAGGCTCCAGCCGCCGTGCTCCGACGGGAGGGCGACGGCCCTGACGACGGGCCGACGGCTCACGACGCCGGGATCCAGAACCGGACCGTGTCGGCCAGTTCTGCGGCGGTGCCCCGGCCGATCACCCGCACGACCACGCCGCCTTCGGCCCAGGCGACCGCCGTGTCCCCGGTGTCGGCCACCGCCACGCTGCAGCCGGCCGTGTCCCGCACCGCGACGGGCTCGGCCGCCTCGGGACACCCCCATCCCCGGTCGGGGACGACGGTCACGGTCGACGAACCGATCGCGTAGTCGGCCCACTCGAACGTCCGACGCCCGTCGTCGGTGGTGAGGACCTGCATCGACCCGGCGGCGCCATCGGTCGGGGAGGCCAGGAGCAGGGGTGCCGGTGCGGGGGCCTCGTCCGAGCCGGCGGGGAGGACGACGTCGATCGTCTCGATCTCCCATCCGACGGTCGACCCCGAGTCGGCCACCACCCCCCACGACTCGATCCACGCCACGACGTCGTCGAGGCGCCGGTCGGCGGTGACCTCGAAGAAGACCTCGTCCTCCTCCCACGTCACGAACCAGCTGTCGGGACCGTCGAGCAGCCCGGCGGACGCCTGGATGGCGCAGCCGGGGGCGTCGCCGATCGACACCGCCACGTGGGCGGCGTCCGCGCACGCGTCGGTGTCGGGCCCGTCGACCCGCCGGACGAGGGTGTCGTCGGAGCCGGCCACGGCCAGCTCGACCACGGCCACCACCCCGTCGCGCAGCGTCGACGTCCCGTACACGGTGTCGTCGGGCGGGACGGCGAGCGTCTCCAGGCCGCCGAGCACCGCCGGACCGCCGGGCGCCACGTACACCTGCCGCAGTTCCGCCGGCCCCGCGGTCCCCGGCGTCGTCGCCGGCGTCCCCGAGTCCCCGCCGCATCCCGCGACGATCACGGCGACCGTCACGAACGCGGCGAACAGCGCGGGTCTCAGGTGCCGTGCTCCCACGACCGCAGGTACTCCTCCTGGTCGGCGGTGAGACGTTCGAGTCCGCCGCCCAGGTGCTCGAGGGCGATGGTGGCGACCCGGGCGTCGAGCTCCTCGGGCAGCCGGTACACCCGGTTCTCGAGGGAGTCGGCGTGGCCCATGATCCACTCGGCCGCCAGCGCCTGGTTCGAGAAGGACATGTCCATGACCGCAGCCGGATGGCCCTCGGCGGCCGCCAGGTTGACGAGGCGTCCCTCGCCGGCGACATGGAGTCGCCGGCCGTCGGGCATCGTGTACTCGTCGAGCTCGTGGCGGATCCGGCGGACCCCGACGGCCGTCGACTCGAGGTACCGGAGGTCGAGCTCGATGTCGAAGTGCCCGGCGTTGGCGAGGATGGCGCCATCCTTCATGACGTCGAAGTGCTCGTCCCGCAGCACGTGCTTGTTGCCGGTGACGGTGATGAAGACGTCGCCCTCGCGGGCGGCGTCGGCGGCGGTCATCACCCGGTGTCCCTCCATCGCTGCGGAGAGGGCCCGCACCGGGTCGACCTCGACGACCACCACCCGGGCGCCGAGGCCGTCGGCCCGCGACGCCACTCCGGCCCCGCAGTCCCCGAAGCCCACGACGACCACGGTCTTGCCGGCCAGCAGCACGTTCGTGGCGCGCATGATCCCGTCCAGCGCCGATTGGCCCGTGCCGTGGTGGTTGTCGAACAGGTGCTTCGTGGCCGAATCGTTGACGGCCACGACCGGGAACCGCAGGACGCCCCCGTCGGCCATCGCCCGCAGCCGGATGACCCCGGTGGTCGTCTCCTCGGTGGACCCGACGGGAGCCTGGTCGGGCCGCTCCTTGAGCAGCGTCGTCACGAGGTCGGCGCCGTCGTCCATCGTGACGTGGGGCTCGGTGTCGAGGGCGGCACGAATGTGGGCGTAGTACCGGTCGGAATCCTCGCCGCGGACCGCCAGGACCGGGATGCCCTCCTCTACCAGGGCGGCGGCCACGTCGTCCTGCGTGCTGAGGGGGTTGGAGGCGCAGAGGACCGGCTCGGCGCCGGCGTCGCGCAATGCCAGCATCAGGTTGGCGGTCTCGGCGGTGACGTGCAGGCAGGCGGCGACGCGCACCCCTTCCAGCGGCCGGTCGGCCCTGAAGCGGTCCCGCAGCGAGGCGAGCACGGGCATGTGCCGTCCGGCCCATTCGATCCGGAGGGCCCCGGCCGGGGCGAGGGACGGATCGGCGATGTCGTGGGTCATGCGTCCTCCCGGGCGAGACGTTCCTTGAGTTCGGTGATCACGTCGACGGGCATCGGGTCCACCCCGGCCCGGGCGGCCAGCGCATCGGAGACGAGATCGCCGATCACCGACAGCGAGAAGAGACGGGCCAGCGTCCCCGAACCGGTGCTCCACACCTCGCCGGCGGTGGTCACCAACTCGTCGATCACCTCGGCGGTGACCCGGACCCGGGCGTCGACGCGAGGGTGGTCGCCGGCATCGCGCAGCCACACGATCCCGATCCGATCCAGCGAGAGGCCCGGCACCGCCTCCCACCCCACCACCTCGTTGTGGTCGATCTCGGGCACCTCGCCCGCATACGCCGGAGCCTTGGCGTTCTCGTTGATCTGCGTCTTCCAGCGACGCGCCGCCACCGCGCCGGGCCCGGCACCGCCGTAGACCACGGCGACCCGGCCCTCCAGCGCCTCGGCGAGATCGTCGGCGAGTCCCACGCCGGGCCCATCGCCACCGCCGAGCAGTCGGTCCACCACGTCGGCGGCCTCCTCGAGCGCGTCGGCCTGTGGTGGGAGGAGCCCGGCGCCCTCGGCCACCCGCAGCACCGCCCCGGTGAGCGACCCCATCGCTGCCCGCGGCTGCGGTCCGTCGGGTACCTCCACCCGGGCCCATCCGCTCCCGGCGGCCCGATCTCCGAGCACGCCGCCCGTCGTCACCGCCGCCACGTCGAGGCCCGCGTCCCGAGCGGCGTCCACCGCGTCGAGCGTCTCTTCCGTCGCGCCCGAGTGCGAGACGGCGACGACGAGGGGACGATGGCGGGCGGCCCATCCCGGGAGCCCGTAGCCGCGATGGACCGAGAGACGACGCCCCGCCTCTGCGGCGATCACCGAGGCGACGTCCCCGCCGATCGCCGACCCGCCCATCGCGACGACGAGCGCCTCGTCGGCAGCGGGCACGCCGGACACGTCCAGCCGGGCGGCCCAGCGAAGCTGCTCGGGGAGCCCGAGGATGAGGTCGCGCATGGTCGTCACGAGTCGGCCCCGGGTCGCTCGGCCTCCTCGAGGAGCATCACGGGGATGCCGTCGCGCACCGGATAGCGCAGGCCGCACTCGGCGCACCGGAGCGAGTCGCCCTCGTCGACGAGCCCGCCCCGGCACTCGACGCACGCCATGATCGCCAGGAGGTCCTCATGCACCGCCATCGCCGGCTCCCTCCACGATGCGGCGCACCCGGTCGACCAGCTCGTCGACCCCGTCACGGTCGGGTGCCTCGACGTTGAGGCGCAGGACCGGTTCGGTGTTCGAGGGGCGCAGGTTGAACCAGCGGTCGGGGTACTCGACGGTGAGCCCGTCGAGGCGGTCGGTCTCCGCGTCGGAGAAGGCGGAGGCCACGGCCTCCGTCGCGGCGTGCTGGTCCTCGACCCGCATGTTGATCTCCCCGGACTGGGCGTAGGGCTCGAACTCGACCCGCATCTCGGAGAGGGGCCGCCCGTCCTCCGACATCACCTGGAGCAGCACGAGCATCGTGAGGATCCCCGAGTCCGCCCGGTAGTTCTCCCGGAAGTAGTAGTGCCCGGAGTGCTCGCCCCCGAAGACCGCGCCCGTCTCCTTCATCACACCCTTGATGTAGGAGTGGCCGACCCTGGTCCGCACCGGCGTGCCGCCCGCGGCCCGCACCGTCTCTGGCACGGCGCGGCTGCAGATGAGGTTGTGGACGATCGAGGCGCCCGGCTCGCGCTGCAGGTACCACGACGCGACCATGGCCGTGACGGTGCTCCCGGGCAGCGGCACGCGTCGGTCGTCGACGAAGAAGGCGCGGTCGGCGTCGCCGTCGAACGCGACGCCCAGGTCGGGGGACGCTCGTTCCATGAGGGCACCGAGGTCGCGGAGGTTCTCCGGACGGAGCGGGTCGGGGTGGTGGTTCGGGAAGGTCCCGTCGGGCTCGAGGTAGAGGCCGATCAACTCCGCAGACAGCCGCTCGAAGACGGCCGGCACGGCCACCCCCGCCACGCCGTTGCCGCCGTCGGCGGCGACGCGCAGCGGCCCGATGGCCGAGGGGTCCACGATGGAGACGAGGTGGTCCACGTACCGGTCGAGGACGTCGACATGCCGGACCTCGCCCGGCTCGCCCGACACGGGCTCGGGACCGGCGACCGCATCGGCCTTGATCTCGGCGAGTCCGGACTCGGCGCCGACGGGCGCGGCACCGGCGAGACAGAGCTTGATGCCGTTGTACCCCGTCGGGTTGTGCGACGCGGTGACCATCGCCCCCGGCTCGTCGAGGTCACCGGCGGCGAAGTAGACCATGTCGGTGGTGATCATGCCCAGGTCGTCGACCCCCACCCCCTGCCCGACGATCCCCTCCACGAGGGCGTCGGCGAGGGCCGGGGACGACAGCCGGCAGTCGCGGCCGACGGCGATCCGATCGGCGTCCACGAAGCGGGCGAAGGCGGCACCGATCCGCCGGGCCGCCTCGTCGTCGAGCTCGTCGGGCACGAGCCCGCGCACGTCGTAGGCCTTGAAGATGGCGTCGAGGTCCATGACGGGTGAGGCTAGTGCCGGCAGCCCTGCTGCCCACCTACACTCCGCCGCCATGTCCGAGACCACGATCAGCGTGGTCGTCCCGATCCACAACGAAGCCGCCTACCTGCCGTCTGCGGTCCCCGAGCTCCTCGCGGAGCTCGATCCCCTCCCCGCCCGATGCGAGGTGCTGCTCTGTGAGAACGGGTCGACCGACGGGACGGTACGCGTCGCCGAGCAGTTGGCGGCCCGGGACGACCGCGTCCGGGTGATCACGCTGCCGGAGCCCAACTACGGAGCCGCCATGCGCGCCGGCTTCGGCGAGTCGAGCGGCGACTGGGTCGTCAACTTCGACATCGACTACTTCTCCGGCGAGTTCCTCGCCGAGGCGCTGCGGCTCGGCGAGACCGCCGACCTCGTCCTGGCCTCCAAGCGGGTGCCCGGGTCGGACGACCAACGCGGCGGGCTCCGACGCATGGGGACCCTCGTCTTCAACCTGCTGCTGCGGGCGCTGTTCGGGTCGAAGGTCTCCGACACCCACGGGATGAAGGCGGTGCGGCGCGACGTGGTCTCCGAGATCGCCCCCCAGGTCGTGTCGACGCTCGATCTCTTCGACACCGAACTCGTCATCCGGGCCGAACGCGCCGGCTACCGGATCCGGGAGGTCCCCGCCGTCGTGGAGGAGCAGCGGGACGCCCGCTCGAGCTTCCTCAGCCGCGTCCCCCGGACCCTGGTGGGGCTGTGGCGGATCCGGATGCAGCTGTGGCGGGAGCGGTAGGCGGCTCCTCCGACCGGCGCCGTCGCCATGCCCACCAGCCCAGGTAGCCGAGACCGCCGACGGTCAGGAGCATTCCCAGGTTCTCCGCCCAGGTGTCGCGGAACTCGATGACCACGTCCTCCCGGGTGGGGACCACGACCATGAGCGACGGGGCGGCGCGGTAGGGACCCTCCGCGCCGTCGGCCTGCCAGTTCGGGAAGGCCGAGACCTTGACGAGGTGGGGAACGCCGACGGCCGTCGTCGAGAACGAGATGCGGTGGTCGTCGAGGACGACGTCGCTGACACTGCCCGACCCCGCGATGCGGGTGCGAGTGGTGGAACGGCTGATCTCGTCCACCCGCTCCCACGCCTCGGGGCCCTCCGCCACGAGCCACCGATCGAGACGGTCCACGTCGTCGTACCACTCCAACGCGGCCTCGACGAAGCCCTCGTCCCCCTCCCAGACGATCGGCTCGAACTCGGCGACGTCGACGAGCGAGGACTCGGGCAGCGCCCAGATCGTGAACGGGTCGGTCTCGGCCAGCCGTTCGAGCCCGAACTCGCCGGCGGCCTCGGTGGCCTCGTCGGTGAAGGAGACGTAGTAGGCGACGTCGTAGAGCGCCAGGTGCTCGACGGCCCGTTCGAAGTTCAGCCGGTGGTAGTCGAGGCCGCCGATCGGGTTCGACGGGCGCGAGCTCACCTCCGCGGCGTTGAGGAAGTGGAACGGCGTGGTGAGCGACGACTCGAACAGCAGGCCCTCCATCGAGGCGTGTCCCTCGCTCCAGTAGCCGGTGAGCATGAGCGCCATCGGCGTGCCGTACTGGTTCAGCTCGCTGTTCGCCTCCCACATGACGCGTCCCGGGGGCAGGGCGTCGAGCTCGACCATGAGCGCCCGGTACTCGGCCCAGTTGTCGTCCTGGAGGATGGGCGTGCCCTCGGCGTCGAAGGCGTAGGTCTGCTTCCCCTCGTACCCGGAGTAGTTCCATCGCGCCCACGCCGGCGCCTTGTTCACCCCGATGCCGGCCACCAGCAGCAGGAACACGGTGGCCGCCGCGGTCCCCGCCCAGATCGTCGTGGGCGAGGCGTGGAACCGGCGGGCGACGGCGACCACCGCCATCCCGACGGCGAGGCCGGCGAAGAGGTAGGCGGTGTAGTACCAGAACGGCAGGAGGCGGGCGTTGTACAGCTTCGTGTAGTCGAAGTACTCGATGAGGTAGTAGCCCGCCACGGGGATGATCGCCAGGGCGAGGGCCGGGCCGACGATCCGCTTGCGCGCCACCGACCACAGGATCCCCACGGTGGCCAGCAGCACGATCGGCCACATCTCCCGGGGGACGACGTTCTGGAAGCCCCGAACGGGCGACCAGCCCATGTCGGTCGTGTAGTCGGTGAAGGTCGCCAACAGCGGCACCGCCCAGAATCCCGCCAGCGCGAACCCGAGACCCCACGACCCGGCGAGGTTCTCCGGGCCGCGTCGCTTGAAGAGCAACGGCAGCGAGGCAACGACGATCACCGCCGTCGTGATGATGTGGGACAGCGCCGTCAGGGCGAGCACGACCGCCGTGCCGGCCGTGAACCCGCGACCTTCGCGCACGTTGCGCACGAGCATCCCCAGGTAGACGAGGGAGATCGCGAACGACCACGAGAAGGAGTACTCGCCCGCCAGGGTCGACAGTGTGTTCGCCCCGAAGATCGAGAAGCTCTCCATGAACACGAAGGTGAACCCGGAGATGCCCCCGACGAGGGCCACGGGGCGGGCGAAACCCATCGCCCGGGCGAAGTAGTACGACGCGAAGGGAAGCGCCCCGAGTCCGGCGACGGTGACGAGCTTGAAGGCCACGCCGTAGGGGAGCACGACGTCGAGGAGCACGATCGCGAGGGCCGGGAGGGGGAAGTAGAAGTAGAGCACCGGGAACCCGGCGTACCAGTCGTTGCTCCAGCCCATGATCCGGAACTCCGGGACGAGGTTGTCGCGCACGTAGGCGGGGATGAGGACGTGGGCGCCCATGTCGCCGCCCGTGGGCGTGTTGGCGGCGAGCACGAGGTCGAACCGCATGATCCCCAGGACGAGCACGGTCCCGAGGAGCCCGCCGAGCACGACGAGCACGCGCCGGTCGCCCCGGAACGCCTCACGGACGCGCCGGCCCAGGGTGGACGGTGTTGGCAGGTCGATGGCGGCCACGGCGGGGCCGAGCGTACCGCGGACCCCGGGGAACGGGACCCGCGTCCGCTCGTACCGGGGCCTCAGTCGCGGCGGGACTTCTCCAGGACGGTGGTCAGGTCGAGGACCTCGCCGTCGGCCTCCCACCATCGATGCTCACACCGGTGACAGGACGCGAAATCGACGGCGGTCCCGTCCGTCAGGGTGAGCTTGATCTGGATCGCGTCGGCCGCACCGCACGCGGCGCACGCGATCTCCACCGAGTCCGGGCGGCGTCTCCGTCCGGCCATTGGTCTCTCCTCCTCATCCGACCCGCCCGTCATCGGCAGGGCCGATGGGCGGGTTGACGGATTCGTCGTCCAGTTTTCCGATGTACCGCGAGCGACGCCGGCCGTCCTCGGTCCAGTAGGCGTACCAGTACGGGCCGTGGGGACAGGTCGTGCACCCGTCCTTCCCGCACTTCACCATCTGGCTCCGGAGCCGGACGGTGGGCGCCGCGGCGTCGAAGTCGGCGCCATGCGCCTCCAGTCGGGCCTTGGCCAGGATCAGCAGCCGCCGCAGGTCGTGCTCGTCCATCTCCCGGACGGCCTCGAGGACGTCGCGGTCGATCGGCACGGCGGCGTCAGGCCACCTCGAGCGACGCGAACAGCGGGCGATCCGGCTCGCGGCGGTCGACGAGCGTCCACCCGACGGGGGGCGTCAGGCGCCCCGCGTGGGACTCGCACATCGCATAGCCCCCGACCGTGCGGATCGGTTCCACGAGATCGTCGAGCCAGACCGTCCGGCCCCCGTAGTCGAAGGCCATCCGGACGGCCGCCGGCGATCCGCAGCGCACGCAGTGTTCGATCATGGGGCGATCCTAGCCGCCGAACTCCATCGATGTGATTTCGCCGGTGTCGTTCTTACGCGCGCCGGATGCGCGTAAGACGATTTTGTGATTCACCCCACCGGGGCGGCCGCTCAGACGAGGCCGGAGGAGGACACGCCCCGGGGGGCGCCGAAACGCCGCAGGCCCGCCTCGAGGGCTGCGGGGCTGTCGACGGAGTACCACGACCGGCCGTCCTCCCCCGTCGACGCCCAGTCGTCGACGCGGTCGACGTCGACGGTGTCGAGGACCGTGCGGATGGAGTCGTCGCGCCGGGCCGCCGCCGTCATGGGCAGGGCGAGCCGCGACGGGTAGACGGCACACGTCACCTGCGGCCACCCGTCGTCCACCGGCACGACGGGACGATCGTCGAACCGCTCCACGAGGTGCGCCAGCGTCTCGACGCGCACCCAGGGCTGATCGCAGGCGAGGAGCACGACGGGGCCCCCGTTGCGGGCGAGGGCGGTCGCCAGTCCCGCCGCCGGACCGTGCCGACCCTCGAGGAGGTCCATCGCCGCCTCACGGCCGGCGACGCGTCCCCGGCGTCCCACGACGACCACGTCGTCGGTGACCGCCTCGGCGGCCTCGAGCACCCACTCGATCATCGGGCGGCCGGCGACGTCCACGAAGGCCTTGTCGACGCCCATCCGGCGGGACGCACCCCCGGCGAGGACGGCGACGAGGGTCTCACCCATGGGCGGCGTGGGCGATGGAGGCCATGCGCCGACCCTACCACTACTTTCCGTGGTCGGAGCGGGCCACGCCGGCGCGAGCGAGCAGCCGTCGCAGCCGGAGACGGCCCGGCCGACCGGCGATGCGGCCGGCCTCCTCGCCGTCGGCGGCGCGAACGACGAGCAACGGGACGCTCTCGACGCCGGCCGCCTCGAGGCCCTCGGGGTGCTCGGCATAGGAGATCTCGACGTAGTCCACGCCGATCCGGTCGAGCGCGAGGCGGGCGGCGCCGCAGGACGGACACGCCTCGTCGGTGAAGAGGAGGACCCGGCCCGAGAACCCCGACACGTCGACGGGACGGCGCTCGGCGCGACGGGCGGCGTGCCGGTTCGCCCACCAGGCCGCCCCGAGCGCCGTGACCGCGACGATCGCGACGACGAGCACCCGGAGGACGCCGTCGGTCACGGGGTCGTCTCGGTGGAGACGGGAGCGCCCACGGACAGGGCCCGCCCACCCGGGCCGGTGATGCTCCACGACACGGTGATCGGGTCCGCCGCCTGCACCAGGTACCCCACGGCATCGGGGTCGTCGACGTCGACGCGGCGCTGCGATCCGGGATCGATCGTGATCCGCTCGCCGACGAGGCCGGCGCCGCTCAGCGCGGAGACGGTCACCGTTGTCGGCTCCTCGGAGCTGTTCAGGATCCAGAGCGTGCCGCTCTCCAGTCCAGCGCCACGCAGCCCCGGCACCATCCAGGTCCGGGCCTGCGTGGAGAGCCCCGACGTGATCGCGGTGCCCGGTTCGCCGACCGACACCACCGCGGCGGCCACCGGGGCGTCCGACGAGAGCCGGACGGCGCGGTGCTCGGCCGCTCCTTCGACGGGGATCCGCAGGGGACTCTCGGGGGGCACCGTGAAGGTCGTGGGCTCGATCTCGGGTCCGGCCTCGGTGTAGGACAACAGGCTGACCTGGACCTCCGAGGGACCGGGATTCGCCACCACGATGGCCGTCTCGGCGTCGGCGAGTCCGGCAGCGGGGAACTCCCAGACGGTGGACAGCGCCGTTCCCGACCACCAGTCCTCGTCGTCGCCGGCACGGAAGACCATCGCCGGGACGACGAGGCCGTCCTCGACCGTCACGCTCACGGCGAGGTCGGCGCGCTGGCGCAGCAGCTCCTCGAAGGAGACGTCGCGCCACGACCGGGAGCCGACCGAGACGAGCCGGAGTTCACCCAGCGCCTCGGCGCCGATGTCCGACACCGCGGTGACGGTCACGCGCGCCGTCTCGGGGAAGGGATTGAACAGCCGCAGCGTCAGCTCCTCCCCCGCCAGCGTCGAGCCTCCCGGGAACACCCAGGTATCGGGTCCCGACGCCACGCAGGTGTCGGCCGCCAGCACCTCGCCGCGGACGGTCACCGCCACCGAGGACGGTCCGTTCGTGAACTCCGCGAACGACGGCGAGTCGCCGCGCTGGGCGATGGTGCTCAGATCGAGGGCGGCGCCGCCGGGGGCGAGCGTCTGCAGCTCGGCCGTGTCGGCGGGTTCGCCGGGGATCGTGACGGGAAACGTGAACGCCGCCGTCGACTCCTCCAGCGAGGCCACGGCGATGAAGCTGTCCCGGGTCGCGGTCGCCTGCGCCCACGGGCAGTACCAGATGGCGGCGGCGTCTGGCGACTCCAGTCCCGGTCGATCGATGATGCGGCCGGCCAGGGGCTCGGCCGCAGGCTCCGGCTGCGGCAGGACCGCAGCGACCGTCGCTGCTGCGGCGACGACCACGGCCAGGATCAGCCGTCTCATCGTCGACCCGCCCAGGCTCCGGCGCCCGCCATCAGCACGAGCACGAGCAACCACGCACCTGCGACCGCCGCCATCGCGCGCCGATCGCCGTCGGGCTCGAAATCGACCCGGCCGGTGGACGTCGTCACCCGGTTCGCCCAGTCGGACTGCGACCAGGTGCCGCCCCATCGCTCGTCGCCGTTCACCGCGAGGAGGACCTCCCGGCGACCCCGGACCTCGGCGGGATGTTCGAAGGCCGTCCCGTCGCGCGACCAGGCGATCCCCTCCCCGTCGACGGCCACCGCTGCGACGACCTCGTTGCGGAAGACGGCGACGTCGAAACTGCGGAGCGGCACGAGGTCCAACTGGGTCTCATAGAGCGCCTCCATCGGACTCTCGTCGAGGAACACGATCCACCCGATCCCGAAGGGCGAGAGGAGCTCTCCGGCACGCCGGACGTCCCCGTCGAGGATCTCCACGAGCGCCGCCTCCAACGCCACGTCGCCGAGGCGGGGCTCGGCCAGATAGGCCTCCCACGACCGGGGCACCGGCGGCTCGACCACCCGGTAGCCGAGCCCCTCGAGGTCGTAGGCGGTCCCGGGGATGCGCTCGGCGTCGCCGAACACGAGCACCCGGGTCACCCCGTCCTCGGGGACCGCGAAGGCGAGGGTCTCCCCGAACTCGTCGCCGGCGAGTCCCGCGCGGCCGGGAGCCACGACGAGCGCCGTGGACAGGACGAGGAGGACCGCGGCGGTCACCCCCACGATCCCCGCTCCCAGACGGAGCCCGCCGATGGTGGATCGACGCACCCCGACCTCGAGGGCGGCGCCCGTGGCGAGGGCCAGTCCGACGCCCACCACGACGAGTCCCGTCAGCTCCGCCTCCCGTCCGAGCCCGAGATCGGCACTGCGGGCCAGCACCGCGCCTCCGGCCGCCGCCAGGCCCCCCCACCCCGCCAGGAGGGCGACCGTCCGATCGCCGGCGAGGAGCGGAGCGGCCACGACGGCCACGGCGAGGCCGGCCAGGAGCCATCCGGGATCCCAGAACGCCCCCGGCCCCTCGGCGAAGAAGTCTGCGGCCCGGGCGTAGAGGATCCACGGCATGAGCAGCGGGAGCGCGAGGAGGAGTCCGGAGAGGGCCCGGATCGCAGCCCACCACCGCTCGCCGGTCCCGAGGGCGGCCCACACGACGACCATCGCGACGGGCAGCGCCACGGCACCCGGCACGGCCGCCCCGACCACCCCGGTGGCGAGGGTGATCACCGCGATGCGGCCGATCCGCCGGAGGAGGTCCTCGGGGAAGGGGCGCACGGCGGCAGCGATCGCCCAGGGGACCGCGGCGAGCGCCGGGAGCACGACCCAGTGCCCGTCGGCACCGGTGTCGGCCACGATCGGCCCGGCCACGAGCACGAGCCCGGCGCCGTAGCCGGCGACGGGGTCGAGCCCCCACACCCGCAGCAGCCTGGCCATGCCGAAGATCCCGGCGATGAAGGAGAGGACCACGATCGCCGCCATGGCCGCGCCCGGGTTGTCGAACAGCAGGCGCTGGACCACCGCCACTCCGGCGATGGAGGGGCGAAGGACCTCCGGTGAGCCCAGTCCGGCCGGGTTCCACCCGCCGGCATAGGCGCCGAGCGCCTCGACGGAGGACTCGGGGGGTGGGAGCGAGAACCCGACGACCGGCATCGCCCCGCCCCAGATCCCGCGGGTGGCGACGAGGCCGAGGACGACGGCGACGAGCCCGAACACGAAGGCCGGCCGCCGCAGCCGCTCCTGGCCCGCCTCGACGGCGCCCGAGAATCCGGCCAGCACCCCCTCCGGGAACCGGGTGCGAAGCCGCTCGAGCCCCTCGTCGTACAGGAGGCGGAGCCGGGCCGACCCGTTGACCTGATACCGGAACAGCTCCTCGTCGCCGACGACCCGGCCGCGCCGGGCGCGGAGGCGAGCGGCGATCGACGCGGGGAGCGTGGCCAGGTTCCACAGCCAGGCAGACAGCACCGAGAACAGCTTCCACCGGCCCACCAGGGGAGCGATGAGGCTCTCGGCCAGACCCGACAGGAGGGCCAGCGGCAGAGCCCACAGGAGGGTGATCGGGCTGTACGCCTTGAGCATGGCCCTGATCTCACCGGCACGTTCGCGCCACTCGGGCACCCGATCGGTCGCGCGATACCGGACCTCGGAGCTGGGGACGATCACGACCCGGCCGCCCCGCAGCCGCGCCCGCTGGCACAGGTCGATGGCGGCCGAGGTGGGGGCCATCGCCGGGTCGGGGCCGCGGAGACCCAGCATGAGATCGCGCCGGACGAGCATCGAGATGCCGGACACGGCGGCGACGTCGCGGATGACGTCGTACTGCTCCTGATCGAGCTCGTCGGCCTCCAGCCCGGTGAAGGGAGCGGCGAACACGTCGGTGGCGAACCCCACCGACACGAGATGGTCGGGGTCCTCGTCGTCGAGGATCTTCGACCCGGCGATCGACGCATCCGCCCGTGCGCCGTCGACGACCAGGGATCCGAGGGCGTCGGGAAGGGGCCGTGCCTGTTCCCGCACGATCCAGACGTGCTCGGCCTCGGGCGCCAGGGCGTCGACGGCACCGGCGAACGAGGACCTCCAGAGGGCCTCGTACTCGCCCGCCACCTTGCGGACGGCGTCGTCACCGCCGACGACCACGAGCTGGCGCGAGCCGTACACTTGCCGCCTCACCGCCGCCAGACAGTCACGGAGCGCGTCGGCTTCGGAGGCGACGACGATCGTCGACACCGCGGGCGAGACGGGAGGGGATTCGGTGGACATCAACCTCGACGATTCTGGGGCCGGAGCGGGATTAGGGCAATCACCCGGCAGGGTCGTCCTGCTGTCGGGCGGGGTCGGCGGGGCCCGGCTGGCCCGCGGCATGGCCCCTGTGTTGGGAGAGCGGCTCTCCGTCGTCGTGAACGTGGGCGACGACGACGAAGTGTACGGGCTGACGGTGTCGGCGGACCTCGACACGGTCCTCTACACCGTCGCCGACCTCCAGGGCCCCCACGGCTGGGGCGTGCAGGACGACTCGTTCACGGTCATGGACGAGCTCGAACGCTTCGGGGTCGACACGACCTTCCGCCTCGGCGACCGCGACCTGGCGCTCTGCCTCCACCGGACGACCCGCCTCGCCGACGGCACCCCGCTGTCGGCCGTGACGGCCGAGCTCGCGGCCGCCCACGGGCTGGATCTGCGCCTGCTGCCGGCCACCGACGACCGCCTGCGGACCATCGTCGAGATCGCCGACGGCAGCCGGCTGGCCTTCCAGGACTACTTCGTCCGCCGCCGCCATCGCGACGACGTCGCCGCCCTCCACTTCGCGGGTTCGGAGGAGGCGAAGCCGGCACCGGGCGTCGTCGAAGCGATCGCCGCGGCGGAGCTCGTCGTCATCGCCCCGTCCAACCCGCCGCTGTCGATCTGGCCCATCCTGGCCGTGGAAGGGATCCGGCGGGCCGTCGAGGAGGCGCGACGGGTGATCGCGGTCAGCCCGCTGTTCGGCGGCGCGGCGCTCAAGGGACCCGCCGACCACGTCATGGCCGGCCTCGGCCTGGCCGCCGGGACCGCCGGGGTGCTCGAGGCCTACGACGGACTCCTCACCGACCTCGTCGTCGACCATGGGGACGCCGCGGACGTCGACCTCGGTGGGGACGTCACGATCCACGTCGCCGACACGCGCATCGCCGACCCCGTCGCAGCGGAACGCTTCGCCGTCCGCCTGCTGGGACTCGCCCGATGATCGAGATCCACCCGATCCCCGGCATTCCCGAGGTCGCCGAGGACGACGACGTCGCCGGCCTCATCCACGGGGCGATGGAGAACGCGGGCCTCGACCTCCGGCCCGGCGACGTGGTGGTCGTCACCCACAAGATCGTCTCGAAGGCCGAGGGCGCCGTCGTCGCCCTCGAGGGGGACGACGAGGACGCCGCCTACCGCTCCCTCGTCGAGGCCGAGGCCGCCGAGGTCGTCCGCCGCCGAGGCGACCTCGCCATCACGATCACCCGCCACGGCTTCGTGTGCGCCAACGCCGGCGCCGACCGTTCGAACACGGCGCCCGGCACCGCGGTGCTGCTGCCGCGCCGTCCGGACCGCTCGGCGCACTCGATCCGTCGAGGCCTGGAGGCCCGCACCGGCGTCGACGTGGCGGTGGTGGTCACCGACACGTTCGGTCGCGCGTGGCGGCGGGGCCTCGTCGACGTCGCCATCGGGGTCTCGGGGATCGATCCCGTGCTGGATCTCCGCGGGACCACCGATCAGCAGGGGCGGGTCCTGGACGTGACCGAGGTGGCGGTCGTCGACGAGATCGCCGCAGCCGCGGACCTGGCCATGGGGAAGGCGAGCGGCATCCCCGCGGCCGTCGTACGGGGTCTGGACCTGCCACGCGGCGAGGGACGAATCGCCGATCTCGTGCGTCCGCCGGGCGAGGACCTGTTCCGCTGAGGCGTAGCCTGGCACCGTGCCCGAGCTCCCCGACGTCGCCATCTACGTCGAACGGCTGGCGGCCCTCTTCGGCGGTCGGCCCCTCACCCGCCTGCGGATCGGCGGGCCCTTCGTCCTGAAGTCGGTGGATCCCCCGCCGGACGAGTTCGAGGGCCGGAGACTCGAAGGCGTCGAGCGGCTCGGCAAGCGCATCGTCATGGCGTTCGAGGGCGAGCACTTCGCCGTCGTCCACCTCATGGTCGCCGGCCGCCTCCGGCTCCGTGATCCCGGCGCCACCATTCCCCGCAAGCGCGGACTGGCCGCCTTCGACTTCCCCGACGGCACCGTCCTCTTCACCGAGGAGGGCACCAGGAAGCGGGCGTCGCTCCACCTGGAACGCGGCCGGGACGCCGTCGCCGCCCACGACCGGGGCGGCATCGAGCCCCTCGAGATGTCACGGGAGGACCTCGCCCACGTGCTCGCCGCCGAGCGTCACACCCTGAAGCGGTCGCTCACGGATCCGCGCCTCGTCAGCGGGATCGGCGGGGCCTACGCCGACGAGATCATGCACCGGGCCGGGGTCGGACCCCTCACCCTGACGGATCGCCTCGACGACGACGAGATCGATCGGCTCCACGCCGCGATCGGCGACGTGCTCACCGAGTGGGTGGACCGCCTCCGCGACGAGGTCGGCGACGGCTTCCCCGAGAAGGTGACGGCGTTCCACCCCGAGATGGCGGTGCACGGGCGCTTCGGCGAACCGTGCCCAGTGTGCGGCGCGCCGGTCCAACGCATCCGGTACGCGTCGAACGAGACGAACTACTGCGCCGGGTGCCAGACGGGCGGGCGGATCCTCGCCGACCGGGCGCTCAGCCGGCTCCTCAAGGACGACTTCCCCCGGGACCTCGCCGACCTGGAGTGACGGGGCTCAGCGGTAGGCGGCCAGCGTCGTGCGGAGCCCGTCCTCGAGGGAGGTCCAGGCCTCCCAGTCGAGGGCGCGCCTGGCACGCGATGCATCGAGCACCGACCGGGGCACCTCGCCGGGCCGGGCGTCGGCGTGGACGGCGTCGTGGGGGAAGCCGAGCACCCGGGCCATGGTCTCGTACAGCTCGTTGACGGACGTCTCGCGTCCGGTGCCGATGTTGAGGAACAGCCCGTCCCCGGCGTCGGCGGCGCGCAGGAAGGCGTCGGCGACGTCCTCGACGTACACGAAGTCGCGCGTCTGCGTCCCGTCGCCGTAGATCGTCGGCACCCGCCCCGCCTGCATCTCCCGGGCGAAGATCGCCACCACACCGCCCTCCAGCCCGGGATCCTGGCGGGGCCCGTACACGTTGGCGAGCGCGAGGAGCGTCGACTCGAGTCCGTGGACGGTGCGGTAGAAGCGCAGGTAGTCCTCGGCCACCATCTTCGAGATCCCGTACGGAGACGACGGCGCGCGGGCCGCCCGCTCGGTCACCGGCAGCTTGGCGTTCGGTCCGTACACGGCGCCGCCCGACGACGCGAAGACCACCTTCCGGCTCCCGGCCCTGCGGGCCGCCTCCAGGGTGTTGAGGAGCCCCACCACGTTGACCCGGGCGTCGTGGATCGGGTCCTCCACCGACACGTTCACGTTGGCCTGGGCGGCCAGGTGGAACACGACCTCGGGACCGAACCGCCGTGTGAGCTCCTCGAGCTCGGGCGCTCCGATGTCGGTGACGTGGACGCCGACGCGGCCGCGGCGGCGGGCTCCGGCGAGATGGTCCATCGAGCCGCCCGAGAGGTCGTCGACGACGAGGACCTCCCAGCCGGCGTCGACGAGCAGGTCGACGAGATTGCTGCCGACGAACCCGGCGCCGCCGGTGACGAGGGCCTTGCGGGTCATCGGTGTCTCCTCATGCCGGTGGTGAGAACGTGACGGACCCGTCGGGCAGGACGGCGCCGGGACCGACCCGGGCGCCGTGGTCGAGCTCGCACCCCGCGCCCACCGGCGCCCCGTCCCCCACCATGGGCGCGCCGGGCACGACCGCTCCGGCG